>NZ_JBFRVD010000027.1:0-56013 GCF_041474985.1 Vibrio sp. 10N.222.49.C9
GAGTCGTATGACTCGCCATTTTTATATAATTTAAAATCTAGTGAGTAAGCTAAAAGCTTAATGTTTAGGCACAATAAAGTTCGTACACTAAATCAACTTGGGACAATAAAGTTTGTACACTATTTGTAACAGACTTCGTTTATCTGAAACTCTATCTTCTCAAAGGCTTTACTATCAGCAATTTCTGGAGAAACATCGATAACTCCCCAGATCGAGTCCTTACTAGTTCTAATAGGCCTACCCTGCATAGATATTCTTGCAAGAGTGTAAGAACTTTCAAATAAGTTCTTAAGATTCAATTCTGTTGCATCTACACTGAAAGTGCCTTGATGTGCTTTCATGATGCAAGACTTTTCTACACAAGCGGTACAATCACTCACTGAGTGCTTTGCAAAGATTTCTCGGAGAACTCCTTGCTTTCTTGGTCCCAACTCTAAGCCAATAAGACTAACTTCATTAACTATGAATGAATGTAATAACTCTGGCTCATACTCTGCACACATCATCAAAATACCCGCAAAATCTCGCCTATAATCAAATTCATAAAGAGAATAATGATTAAAATACTGCCCTGTAACCTTTTGTGCAAAGTCTCGTAATTTCATATTTTCGAACTTTGAGTATTTGCTATATACCCATTGAGCAAAAATGGGCATCAAACATCCTGGAGCAAATTTAATAGGGAATACATACCTTCCCGTTTCATCCCATGTAATTTTCGGAGAATATTTAGCAGTTACTTCAGGCTTTTTTGCTAAGCTTATCGCTTGTCTACAATCTTTTGCATTAAACAGCCGTTTTACGGCTTTTAGAGTTTTAGCAAACCCTAATTCGGGTAGTTCTTTAAGTGGTTGCCCATGAATAAGACATAAATTTGAACTATCCCAAAAGTGCCGAAAATACCCATAGCCGACACTTGCAATACTCTCTTCTATACAAGATAAACAATACCTTATCTTCGTTGTAGACGAGGCTCGTTCTCTAGTTCTTCTCCCACTAAAAAAAGTAGATTCAATTCGATATGTGTAATAGACAGGGTTATCAAAAAGGCAGTTATACTTACCGTTCACAGACAAGCCCATATCTATAGTTTCTAATAACACATGGTCAGGATAGCGATAGAAAAGGAACTGATACTGCTTTTGAACAAAAGGAGCATCGATCCAACAGCCTGAATTACCTATCACGCCGATAGGCTTTATATTTGGATCATACGTTAATAATGTTCTAAGCAAAGTACTGTGTATCGACTCATCATGAGGTACTTGCTTTCGCAGCAATTCCGCTAGTTCAAAATCAAAATTATCACTCATTCAAGTACAACTCCGCCATGCCATCCAACTTACTTTTCACTTCTTTCCAATGCGGCATAACACTCGTCAGTAAGCGCCAAAATTTCTCGCTGTGGTTATGCTCCGCGATGTGGCAAAGCTCATGGAGGATCACGTAGTCAATGCATTCTTTGGGTGCTTTAATTAGATGTGGGTTGAGCATCAGACTCCCTTTGGCTGAACAGCTTCCCCATTGCTTTGTCATGGGCAGTACACGAAAGCTTGGGATACCATCAACCCATGTAGCTTGTGGCAACAACTCAGATAGACGCTCATGGAAGATGTGTTCAGCACGAACCTTGTACCAGTTGCGCACCAAAACTTTAACCATGGCAGTTTTGTCATCGTTGAATCTCGTCAAGGTGACAAGTAACTTACCTCTAGTCATTTTTACCGTTGGCAAGGCATCTGAATCTTCTACTACCTTCAGCACATAACGCCGACCAAGATAGAACTGCATCTCACCGCTGACGTAGTGTTTAGGCTGGACATACTCCAAATGACCTCGAAACTCTTTCAGGGCATCATAAATCCACTTGGCACGCTTCATTACCGCTTGGTGAATGTCCTCAAGCTCAGCGTCTTCTGGGGTACTAACCGTGACATCACAGTTGGGTTGCACCTTGATGGTAATACTTCGCTTCTTTCCTTGTTTGATAGGCTTACGTAGCACCTCATAGCTCACAGCCTCATCTCCATAGATGAAGCTGTATTCCTCTTTGTTACGTTCGTCAGAGACTGTTGATGCCATTAATGGTGACCTGCTAAACCTAAGCGAGTGATTTGTACCACTTCTTCGGCAATGACTTGCGCTTTATCAACCCCTAAATCGGCAAACAGCAACGGGAGTACCTCTAGAGTGATCTGGTTTTCAATCTCTGATGGATTGATTGAAAACTCTGCTACCGCTTTGCGCACTTTCTCGTCAATCTCTACTGCATAGTTGAAGCATTGATCTTCAGTAAGACCTTGACCTTCAGCGCCATGTTTTAAGAACAATCCAAAGTAAGCTTGTACATGACGCTTAATTTTGGGGTCTAGCTCTGCGAAGCGATCGGTTGGTAACCCCTCGACTTTGCGCTCTTTCACTTGCTCTTCAAAATCAGCAAATAGGAGATATTGCTTAACAGGCGCATCAAACATCTCTTTTGCTTGCTGAATCGCTTGTTTAAGCAGCTTCGAGAAATACTCTTGAGCGTAAGGGTCGTCGGCAAGGTCTTGCTCAATCATCTTAGTGATACGGCCAGTGATCGCATCTTTCTTGTTGCGAGCCTCATCGTCACTCAGCTCTTCTGGTTTTATATCCTTACCCATGTTACCGACAAGATAAGCGCCTTTAGATTCTTGGATCTCAACGCCACCGATGTGCTTGTCTAACATGGTGCGAACACTCTCAGCATACTCGTCATAATCAATGGTTTCTTCGGCATCCTGACGGACAACTTGGCGTAGCGATGTCATGCTTTTTAGCGTGTCTTTATAAACCTGACGTTTATCATCAAAGCTCTTATCTTCAAAGTAAGTTGCTGATTGAAGAGCAACTTTTAAGCAATTAGCAAACGCAGTGAGTGTGCTATAAAAATCTTGGCGTTTCTTTAGGTTTAAATCGGTAGGCTGACCATCTACATATTCTATGCTCGGCGCAAATACCCGTGCCATTGCTTGCGGATCTTGGGTGTTTTTTACATCAATAAAAAATGCCCAGAGTTCACTGTATAGCGCTGGCAGCTTCTTATATTCCGTATCCATGCGACTGTATAAGCCTTTAAGGTCGTCAATATCAAAGCCACCTTGGGTACGCTCAGCCAAATTTTGGTAATCAGCGATGGTGGCATCTAACTCTTTTAAGATGCCTCGGTAGTCGATGAGGTAACCAAACTCTTTCTTCTGATGCAGACGGTTCACTCGAGCGATAGCTTGGATAAGGTTATGTTGTTTCAGCGGCTTATCGATGTACAGCACTGTGTTCTTTGGTTCATCAAAGCCTGTTAGAAGCTTATCCACCACGATCATCAAATCGGGGCCATCGTCTTTGGCGAACTCTTCAATGATGCGTTTGGTGTACGCTTTTTCATCTTCGTTGCCGACATTATCCTTCCACCAATTTTGCACCATGTCTTTGCTTTCACCATCGACCGTATCGTGTCCTTCACGGGTGTCTGGCGGTGACATGGCGACAACCGAAGTTACCTTGTCAATTTGGTCGAGAAGCTTCTTATATTGGATAGCAGAGGCTTTTGAGTCACAAGCAAGTTGCCCCTTTAACCCTTGGCGCTTAAAGTTTTGGAAGTGGTCAGAAATGTCGTGGGCGATAAGCTCGATACGACCTTCGGTTTGATAGATTTGACCTTTCTGAGCAAACTTCTTCTTCAAGTCTGTGCGTTGCTTTTCGGTCAGCTTGTCAGTGATGCGAGCAAACCAAGCATCAAGCGCTTTGTCATTGGTACTTAACTCTGGCACACGCTCTTCATACAACAGTGGGGTAACGGTTTTGTCTTCCACCGCTTGCTGCATGGTGTAAGAGTGGATGATTTTACCGAACTTGTTTTCAGTCTTGTCATCTTGCAGTAACGGTGTACCCGTAAAGCCGATATAAGCCGCTTTTGGCAGAGCTTGCTGCATACGAATGTTGTTTTCACCGTTTTGGCTGCGGTGACCTTCATCAACCAGCACAATCATATCTGGACTGTCGTTATAACACTCTGGCAGTTCAATCGCGGTACCAAACTTGTTGATGATGGAGAAGATAATACGCTCATTGCCTTTGCCGATTTGCTCGGCAAGACGCTTACCTGTGGTTGCCATGGCTGTTTTACGATCTTTTTCAGACAGTGCGCCGCCAGAGGCGAACGTACGAGCTAGCTGATCTTCTAAATCAACACGGTCAGTGACAACAACAACACGGCATTTGGCGAGTTCTTTAATCCAAATCAGTGCCTTGGATAAGAACACCATGGTAAAGGACTTACCCGAGCCTGTGGTATGCCATATAACACCACCATTACGTGCGCCTTTCTCATCGAATGAGGTAACACGCTCAATCAGGGCTTTAATACCGAAGACCTGCTGATAACGAGCAACGATTTTCCCTGCTTTTTTATCGAATAGAGTGAAGAGCTGGGTCATTTCCAGAAGGCGGTCATGACGAAGTAGTGATACCAACAAACGGTCTTGGTCTGTCACCATTAAATCACCGCCTGCAATCAGCGATAGGTATTCATCACGTACCTTGGCTGGACGGTGAGCAAATAGCTTATCGAGGTGCGTTGGAGAAAGCGGCGTGTTTTTAAGACGTGCGAATGTGGCTTCAGTGATCTCTTCTTCTTTCCATTTCGCCCAGAATTTACTTGGTGTACCGCATGTACCATATAAACCTTCATGCCCGTTCACCGACATCAGCAATTGGCTGTAGGCAAATAGGTGTGGGATCTCATCGACTTTTTGGTTACGGATGTTTTGCGAAATTCCCTCAGCGACTGTTGGCTTACCTTCATGAGACGAGTCAGGACGCTTGGCTTCAATCACCACCCAAGGCAGGCCATTCACAAAGCAGACAATATCGGGAATGCGATGACCCGTGCCATGAGTATTTTCTACTTCTAGCTCTTCGGTAAAGTGGAACTGGTTGTTCTCAGGGGTTTCCCAATCAATGACATTGATCGTTGGGCTGGCTTTCTTGCCATTAACAAACTCGGTTACGCCAATACCATAGGTCAGAGCGTTATGCAGCTTTTCATTCGCCGCTTTTAGCCCTTCGTTCATGGCAGGGTTGGCAAGCTCATGGACAATTTTATCGATGGCTGCATCCGATAGATGATGATCTTTCCCCATGAATGAGTAGGTTTTGTGCTTGAGGACATCCCGTAATACATCAGGCAAAATGACCGTGGAAAGATTGCCACGCTTAACGACACACACACTCGGTGGAATGAAATGATAGCCGAGGTTGGTCAGCAAAGTCAGTGCTGGAATTTTAGCGCTTTGTTCTTCACGGAAATTGGGCAATGCTGGGCTCATGACATACCTCCGTGACACTTGTGTTCAAAAGTATTTAGCTCTAAAAGGCGCTGCCCAATGTATTTAATAGTCGCTTCTGTTGTCATTTCTGCGCTTTTAACTCTATAAGCTCGGTATTGATTATGTTTGCCTTCAACCCATCGCTCTGTGCTTATATTCGATGCAACTATTGCATCTGCTGTACTCTCACCGACTCCGTTTCGTAAGTGAGCATATGTATTAATCGAGGACTCTGCCTTATCACCAGAAAGGAGCAACACTACATCAGATTCAACTTCTTCTTCCCAATTAGACAAGTAAAATCGCAGCGCAGGGAAGCCTCCCCAATGCTCCAATCGAGTTATAACTTCCTTTCCTATGTTACTTTGAATCGTTGCTTGTAATTGTTGATGATACTCGCTAATTGCTTGCTTCTTAGTTTCTTGAACTTCTTTAATTGCAGCGAGGTTATTTATCACAAAATCAAGGGTTTGCTGGTTGACTGACGGTTGAGACATGAGACTCTCCAAATGCAAAATGAACTCACGCAACAGCAAAGTCCACTTGTTAATAGGTTGGGAAATAAACTGCTCCGCGAGTTGAGCTTTCAACTCCGTAATGAGTTGTGGATAGCTTACGCCATGCCACCCTTTAGTTAAGGACTCTCCTGAAGGGGATAACACCACAAACAACACTTGTTTATCACTAAAACGAGCTTGGTTCTGTTCTTCTCTGACAAAAGATTCATAGTGTTCAAACGGGTTGTTTTGCTGATGATTAATTTTGTTTTCCAGCACAAGTACCCAGTCAGAACTCTCCAGAAGTAGGTCAATACGTTTTCCTGCTGCTGTTCTTACCTCTCGCTCAGGCTTTTCAATTAACGAGCTGTCTAGCGAGCAATATTCAACGGGTAGGCAGTTTAGTAGTGCTTTGAGCGCCACATCACCCAGTTGGTGCTGCCCATTGCTATCACAGAAGAATGCCAATATGTCTGTGGTGGGGTTTTCGAAATAACCTTTACTGCCAATACTGAAAATAGTCGGCTCTGATATTTCGGAGGGTTCTAGTTCCTTGAACTCTTCTAGCAGCCGTTCAAACCTTGTTAGTTGTGTGTCCATTCCTAGCCTTAATGATTAGTCAATTGCTTGCTCAGTAGCAGACTCAAGCGTTCTTCCTTGGTGGTCATGCAAGGTGACACCTTTATCAGTTTTCCAATCAACCCAGCCATTTGATGAACCAAGGAGTAAGAAACACGAAGCACCGCTTGGGGTTTTAAATAGATAGTCGCGTTCGAATACAAAACGGTCACCATTTTGAGATATCACTTTTTTGGTAAGCAGTTCATCTCGCTTTTCATAAAATCGAGGTTCGGTTTTACGCTTGGTTTTCATTGGTGCAGAAGAGCCTTTTAATACCACCATACCCTCATTGGTATAAACCCCCTCAGCTTTAACACCAGAACGATTACAGACAAAAGTTTGGCTATCTTTTTTATTATTCATTTCGGTTAGCGGCTCGAAAATCGGATACCCCAAGGTTGCTAAAAGCAGACTGCCAATATCATGGATTTCATCGCAATCTGCTTTGAGAGGGATAGGCGTGTGGGGCTTTTGTCCACCATTGCCATTGAGCAATTCGTAGCGTTGGCATGCCTTCGCTTTTTCAATCGCAAGCGATTCTAAATAGAGCACGTGAGTTTGGGTAAGGTTGTTGGTGAGAGAAACTAAGACTAATGCTCGCTCCCAGTCTTTAGTCTCGCTTTTATGGTGTTGCATCAATCGAGACCCGACATCACCAGATTGGCCGATGTAGCATTCCTCTTTGTTGTCACCAGAGACAAGAAAATACAACCCTACTTGCTTTGACTCTGGCATATTAACAAACTCGACCATTTCGCTACGCGGCACCTCAATCAAACGAATGATTGAGGTCGTCTGTTCAGCTATGCGAATACCCGCTGGGTCACCGCTAGGTAGAAAAATCTGGATGGTGCGAGGTCTCTTATTCATTATGCGACTTCCATTTCATCAACTTTCACACGGCGCTTACCCGTTAACAACTGCTGCATCAATGCCTTTTTCTCTTGTTTAAAGTGAACCAGCTTAGCTTCAAGCACTTCTATTTCTTTATCGGCAGCAGTAAGGACAGAAGCGATTTTTTGTTGCTCTTTCAAAGTGGGATTTAGAACTTTTACTTGCTTCAATTCTGTTTTATTTATTTTGGGGTGACCACTTCCCGCTATAACTTTCGAAACTCTATTTTGACCAAACTCACTAGCCAGAAAATAATATATATAGTTATTATCTATATGTTTTTTGAATTTTGTCATTAACATATTCGGCGCTAGCGTAGCTGCTAATTCAACATCTGGCATCATCCATACCTCACCCACATTAGCACCAATATTTGCCATGAGGAGTTCGCCACCTGATAGAGTTGATTTCTTTAGAAATTCATAGCTGCCTCTATCTACATACTTTTGTGCAGGGTGACCTAGCCCAGCTCTCAGATCTACTAGACGAACATAAAGAGCATGATCGATAGTGTCTTTCACCACGACATTTTCCCGTAAAGCTTGAAAACTTCCATTTGCTACATAGTCCGTCATAATTAAAGCGATATCATTTAAGCTTATATCTTCCCACACCCCCTCAAACACTTTACCCATTTCAGGGTTCACTAAACGCTTCTTGCCCGTCAAAAGCTGCTGCATCAGGGCTTTTTTCTGCTGCTTGCTGGTTTCAATCAGCTTTTCTGTGCAGGCAATCGCTTTGTCCCATGTTGAGAGGATTTTTGCGATTTTGCGCTGTTCGGAGTACGATGGAGTTAGAACTTTATAAGCATTAAAGTAATCAGCCGTTACTCGTCTATGCCCAGCAGAACCTTGCATGTTCATTTCTCCTTTAACACGAAGCTCTTTAGTTCGAGTTAAATAATAAATGAATTCAGGATGTGTTCCTTTTTTTGCTCGAAGCACATGAAACTCTGTACTACCAAAACCGATACCGTTCGCTAAGTTGTCAACCAATGCTCCTTTCCCATTCTCGAAACAAGGAGTAATTTTGGCGACTAAAACATCCTTATCAACAAATGAAGTGAAACCTTTTGATACATCATCATAAGGCTTATTCTCCGTCGAAATAACTTTTCCTGACTCAGATAATTGTGGCATCGCAATGAATGAAACTACGCCATCATCAGGTTTTGATGGCTTTTTAGGGTTCAAACTACACAGTTCGCCTAGTTTTTTGACTTCCCAACCATTAGGCACCATAACCCAACTCCTCTAAGTAACCCGCCATTTCCGCCTCTAGGTCAGCAAGCTCATTTTGCAGAGCTAAACGCTTATTACGCACGGCTACAAGATCGATCTCTTCTTCTTCCTCAAAGGTATCCACATAACGAGGAATATTAAGGTTGTAGTCGTTCTCGGCAATCTCCTCTAGGGTCGCTAGGTATGAGTATTTATCGGTAGTTTCACGAGCTTTGTAGGTATCAACAATCTTCTGAATGTTCTCAGGGGTTAGCTGGTTTTGGTTCTTACCAGACTTAAACTCACGAGAGGCATCAATAAACAGCACCTTGTTATCGTCTTTCTGCTTCTTGAAGATAAGAATGGCAGCAGGAATGCTAGTACCAAAGAATAGCTTTTCAGGTAGGCCGATTACGGCATCGAGTAGGTTTTCATCGATAAGTTGCTTACGGATTTTACCTTCAGATGAAGCGCGGAATAGTACGCCATGAGGCACAACAACACCCATTCTTCCGCTTTCAGGTTTCAGCGTCTCAATCATATGTGAGATAAACGCATAGTCACCTTTGGTCTTCGGTGGGATACCACGACGGAAGCGACCAAAGTGGTCATTACCTGCATCTTCAAAGCCCCATTTATCAAGGGAGAACGGAGGGTTCGCCGTAACTACATCGAAGTGCAACAAGCCGCCGTCTTTGTCTTGTAGTTTAGGGTTACGAATGGTGTCACCCCATTCAATGCGGTGGTTATCTTCACCGTGTAGGAACATGTTCATCTTCGCCAGTGACCACGTTGAACCAATCGCTTCCTGACCAAACAGCGCGTACTGCTTTGAGCCTGCAAAGTTGTTCTGTACTTGCTTACCACACTTCATCAATAGTGAGCCTGAACCACATGCAGGGTCACAAATGCTATCGCCTTGTTGTGGCTCTAGGATGATAGAGAGTAGATCCGACACCTCTGGTGGGGTATAGAACTCACCCGCCGATTTACCGCTACCAGCAGCGAAGTGTTTGATGAGGTACTCGTAGGCGTTACCAATTACGTCCAGCGAACCCACGCGGCTTGGGCGCAGGTTTAGGGTATCTTTACCAAAGTCTTCTAGTAGGTGGCGCAGGATGTCGTTCTTCTGCTTTTCATCACCGAGCTTATCAGTGTTAAAGCTGATGTCTTGGAAAACGTTCTTTAGCTTAGTGCCGTTCGCTTCTTCAATCGCATGTAGTGCTTGGTCGATGCGAGAGCCGTTACCTGCTTCATGGCGAGATTCGTATAAGTCCCAGAAAGTTGAACCAGTCGGGATTTTGAAAGACTGTTTCGACATCATCGCAGTGATCATCTGCTCGTTACCATTGAACTGCTTTGATAGCTCATCAAACTTGTCTTGGTGTACGTCAGAGATGTATTTCAAGAACAGCATGGTCAGGATGAAGTCTTTGTAAATAGATGGGTCTACTGTGCCTCGGAAAGTGTCACAGGCAGCCCAAACGGCTTTGTTGATCTCATCTTGGTTGATTGAAGAATTTGGCATTTTCTATCTCTTATTTTTTGATTGTTCGTTTAAAACTTGATTGGCGATGACTTGCATCTCCATCCGTCGTAACTGGATTAACTCTTGGTATATTTGCTCTTCTCGATGTACTCGCTGGCTTAACGACACCACTTTTCGCTGCGTTTCCAATGGCGGAATTGTGATTGGCGTTTCCTCTAGTACCGAACGTCGAATACTCACTTGCATTGTACCCTCGGCAGATTGCTGAAAATGACGTTGTGCGACCGATTGATTGAGTTGCCATGCAAGAAACTCTGGCAATAGCGTTATTGTGGAGTTCAAGCGAATCTGAAAATAGTGCGGCGAGCAGATCACTGGTAGCTCTAGCACGCTCAAATCGCCTTCTGATACCCAAGATGCAAGGTTTCTTATTCCACGCGCAGCAAATATTACGTCGCCCTCTTGAAGCCATTCAGGCTCTTTTCGCCCAGCAACATCGGCACGAACAAGCTGCGACCACCTTATTTTCCCATCTACGCTTTGATCTCTGGTTTGAATGACATAGCCATTCCCATTTAAGGCCTCTTCTATCGAACCTCGGAAAGAATGGCCAGATCGAACTACCGCGATTTCTTTTAGTCTTACAAGCAAAAAACAAACCTGCATCATTTCATGTGATGCAAAAATAATGCTTGACGATGAACGAAATGTCAACGTAATCTAGAAAAAACAGCATCATCTTTAGTGATGCATTGAAAGCACATGGAGGTCATATGCCGACAACTGTAAATTCTGCGTTTAATCAATTTATGTCTGACAAGGTCAATCTTGATAGTAAGAAAACAACCACAGCGCGTTCCAGCCGAGATTATTTGAAAGGGCAAGTAAAAGGGCTAACTGATTTCTTTCCGCTTTACAGCGACAAGGACATCAATTTTGGTTCTTTTGCGAGACGAACGAAAATTCGTCCCTTAGATGATATAGATATGGTTTTCACACTGTCGGCAAATGGCTGTACATGGGAGGAGAGTTTTGACGGCACTATATACATCAATACACCGACCGAATACCCTGAGTATAAGAGCTTTCGCCATGACAGTTCATTTCGCCTCAACTCACGTAAGGTCATCAATCACTTTGTGAGTAAATTGACCGAGCTGAATCACTATAGCAAAGCGGAGCTACACCGAAATCAAAACGCAGCAACGCTTAAACTAACAAGCTATGACTGGAACTTTGACATCGTTCCAGCCTTTTTTACTACTGAAGATGCCGATGGAAAAACCTTTTACATCATTCCTGACGGCAACGGTCACTGGATAAAGACAGACCCAAGACTAGATCAACAGCGAGTCACTGATATCAATCAGCAATGTGGTGGTCATGTGCTTAATGCGATCCGAGCAATTAAATACTGGCAACGTAGAGCGACGATGCCTTCAATGCCATCTTATCTCTTAGAGAATTTGGTTCTTAATTACTTTGCGGAAAAAGGCGAGGCGAGCCTGTTCGTCGACATCAACATCATCAATGTACTTCAATACATAAAGGACAACATTTGGTGGAATGTTAATGATCCAAAAGGAATTCAAGGAAATTTGAACACTTTATCTTGGGACGAAAAGACTAAAATTTCGCGAAAAGCGGAAACAGATTTCAATGCAGCCCTAGCAGCGCGGGAGTTTGAGAAAGAAGAAGACCACAAAAAAGCAATTGGAGAGTGGCGCAAAGTGTTTGGTAACGACTTCCCACAATATGGATAAAAAATGACAAATATCATAGCTAATCAGAAAAGTACTGAGGCCATTGAGGCTGGCACAGCATTTCGCTTTGCCTACAAAAAAGCAAAAGCTTGGAAAGCAGCAATATGGTCAACTACATTGCTGTTTGCTGTCGTACAAACAGTAGCGTCAGCGTACATTTTTTCCAACGGCACCCCAGAGATAGATCCGACACCTTATGTTGTAAGTTTACTTCTAGCATCAGTCTTCGCAGGCAGCTTTGGTAAGCAGCAAGTTACCAAATGGATCAATATGGGTTGTACGCTTCAACGTTTGCATGATTATTTAGTTATGGCTGTCGGCGTAAGACCCACCCATATCGAACTCCCAAAAAGCAAAATCATTGAGTTAGGTCAGAAGCAGATTCGCAGTACACCAAGCGACAAACAGGAACTTGAAAACTGGTGGTCGACTTCACTGGACAAAGTACCGTTCTCTGTTGCAAAAGTAATAGCGACGTACTCAACTTTTGCATGGGAAAGTGAACTTCGTAAAAAGTATCAAGCATTGTTAACTGCACTTTTAGCAGCAAGTGTAGCGAGTCCAATTGTCTTAGCCCTACTCCTGAACTACACAATCTCTCAATCAATCATATTTACTATTGCACCATTTACGCCCTTTATCTCCGTACTTTTAGATGAGTGGATAACAAACAGGCAAAATTTAAACATTGCTAATGATTTAACTAAAGAATGCCACACCTCTTGGCGAACCATTGTAACTGGCAAGTTATCAGAGCATGAAATCGAAAAATCGACTGAGCAACATATGAATTTTTGGCAAAACTTCCGCCAATCCGCAACACCAATTTTTGAGTGGATATACCATTATTCTCAGCGTCAAATGGAGATGAATATGGTCGTTGATACCAAAGAATTAGTAAAACAATATCAGGACACTCTATAAGGAAGTACAACTCAGAGAAACTTACCAAACCCTATCGGCTTCGTGGCTTGAGGCAATATCCCCTCAAGCCATTTTTTGTCATGATGATAAAGCCAGAAGAAAGCAGCATTACACTTAGATTTAATATCTCGTCTGAGTGACGACGAATTGGCTGCAACATAACGCAATAGCTCCAACCTACATCGACGTCGCTTAGATTCAAAGTGACAACGCTTTCTCCACTCAACAAGCCCACTCTTACTAGAGATCACTTGCTCTACCGAACCGATACCGACACCACAGATTTCGGAAATACTCTTTCTATGCATTGATAGCGTTGCTAATTTAATTATCTTACCTTTGATTCTATCGGTTAACATTCTTGGCTTTAAGTTGATAGGTACTCCATGTTTTAAAGCTATCCGCTTTAAGTAAGAGCGGCTTTTTCCCGTGACACGATAGACCTCCGCCATTGATTCGCCTTGCTTTAGTAGTGTCAGACATTGACGTTCCATATCTTTACTTTTACTAACAGACTCCTGCGTTGCAACTGTTGTTTTCACGACATCATAGTCAAAAATATCTTCTGCTCGCTTAAATAACCATGAACCAAATAAAAGATGTCGAAATGGGTGATGGCTGCTCATCGAAACTAATAGTTCTGATAAATATCTGTAGTCTCGAATGTGCTTTGGTAACGGGTTGTCACCACAATCAGCAAACGGGCGAACATAGTTAAAGAAGTCTTTGAAGAGCACTTGCCTTCTTACATGGTTACCACGAGTAACATACCCAAGCTCATCCAATCTATTACGATATGCTTGCGCCCAATTAAAAGGCTTCATTTCCTTACTCAAGATATTTAACAAGCTATGACTATAGGTGGCGGTCTTGACTTCAACGTCTGAAGGGTTTGATTCAGGTGAGCTTGTTAGCGGAGGGAATAAACCTCGTTCAAGCTTTTGTCTTGAATTCAATCGAGTTAATTGCAGAAACTCTTGATGTTTGTAGCATGTGGATATACCACAAATCTGATGACTTCGGTGCCAATACGCAACGCCATGATTGGAAATGTCCTCAATGGCACACTGATGGCACCATTTCAGATAAACTGTACTACCTTGCCCAAAGGAAGCAAGTTGGCTTTCCCATAAAGCCTTATTCCCATCATTATTCAGAAGTAATTTTCGCAACTCGTGTGAGTGCTGAGGTAAAAAAAAGAAGAAGAGTGGCGCAAGAGTTTGCTCATATAGAAGCTTAGATTCGCTATCTTTTAGTAATGAGGATAACTTTGATACCCCTACAGTCAACGTAGGGTGAAACGTATGCCTAGAAGACGCTAAAACTTTTTCAGTAAGTTGGCTTGAAGACTCGCCTAATAAACAAAAATGACGAACTAATCGTCCAAAGAGTAACTCATCATCAAATGCGCGTGTAACAAACATACTAAACTAACTAAAAGTTCCTAAAGGGTCATCACATAACAACCCTGAATAACGAAGGCTTTCAATCGGGTCACTATCTTGGGCTGCTCGTTGAATAAGAGAGGTATCCAAGACCCTATCCATCAAATCTTCAGCTAGCCCAACTTCGGTTAATGCTTGAGCAAATTCTGGGTGGTGTGGACGAGTAAGGTCTCCTGGAATTGTCACGGGCTTAGACTGTGTTTTAACGACTTCTTTCTGCGTACAGCCCTCACCTGTATCACCATTTGGTTCTGAGTTTCTTCCTTCTCTATTTCTTTTTAAGATAGAGAGCCTTTGCTTTTTCCTCAGCTCTTCCGTAAGTGTTTTCGTCAGGCGTACGGCTATGCTAGCGCCAAGCTCAAGTACCTCTTCAGTAATCCTCTCATCAGACGAACCTATAATGGCTTTTTGAGCGGCGTAGTAAATGCGAACAGCCAAGTCCATATTCCCAGCAGACAACGAGTAAAGTCTATTACTCAAGCTAGGGGTCAATGGCGTCGCAACATTCGTCCACTGTAAACACCAAAGTTCATCAACAAACAACTCCCATTCGTCGTCATTTTTCATTAGCTCTACATTGAAATAACCACTGCTTTCCGCTCTTCGCGCTGATTTAAAACTCTTACTTAACAATGTGTCAAACGGAGGGTTGGCACAAAAAAGCAACGGTATTCCTAGATTGTTGACTAAGTTATGCAGGAACCCCAGAAGTCGATCTGCACCGCCAGCTTTGGCGAGATTTAGGTTTTGCATCTCATCAATAACAAGGACTCCGAGAAAACTGGATTTCATTTTAGCTTCAATTTGCTCTAACAATAGAGCAATGGTTCCCGCTGGTTTAGTTGGAGGAAGACTTAGTTTTCGATCGATTTGCTCTAAAATGCGATGGCAGAGTCCCTTCACACTTGAGTCATCAGGACAATCTACTTTAATCCAAACAACTTGCGGAATTGCTAATACTTTATTCTGGTAATATCGGTGTTCGATGACATCTGGAAAGCAGTTGAGCACTTGTTCAAGCATGCATGTCTTTCCTACACCGCTTTCACCGATGATTGTTATACCGCTGCCCTTCGGTTTAAAAAAACCTGTTCTCGGTTCAACATCAGGACGGCTATCAGATGAGTAATGAAGATAATTCATCGTCGTTGGTGACAATGGGTTTTTTGCTGAATATCCCTCCTTAATCGCCATTTCAATAGCCCTAAAGACATCCAAATAGAGTGGAAGAGGCTGCCTCAGCTCTTTCAATCGAGTAAGGTACTCTAACCTTTCAATCTCTTCTAATTTCGTTTCATCAAGGTTTCGTTCAGGATAATTACTCAACTTTACAACTAATTCAGAATCACCCACTTTGGGTGGTAAAGCTTCGATTAAAGGGTTACCTCGGTGCTCTGGCAAAATGGCTTCATGGTAGCTAGCGTTTTCACATCTCATTATCATTAACCTTTTTTCGCTTTAGCATCGATATTACTTTTTTCTTTTTATTATCAATATACTCACCCGATGAGCCAGATTCCATATTCTGCTCTGTCAGACTAGATTGAGTGTCACCATCCTCAAGTCTTTGTGCGAGAATCGCTTCCCGCCTTCTCGCTTTCATGCCCTCTGTTCTCTCAGATTTTGAGCTAAGTGATGGAGCTAATGCTGCTTCCTCTTTTGCATTTTGGATAGTCTGATTTCTTCTCTGGTGACGCTCTATCGACTTCGCTGTTGGTCTAGCTTTTTTCTGCTCTAATTTAAGCCAATCTTCAAAATACAAAATATCTGCTTGGTGCCTATGGGAAAAGTTAGCTGATTCTTTCATCAACTTACACCGTGTAAAACCGCTTTCTTCTTCAAGCCTGACATATATAAAGCTAGAGTTGTCATGATCAATCAGTGCATCGAGAGGCCATGACCCATGATTTCTAGCAATGACCTTCCAATTATCAAAACTAGGGTGACCCGAGTCATAGTACATTTGGTCATTGAGTCTAATACCTTTACCCGTCATGGTTACTTTAGTGGCAGGTAAAAGACGAGCGCGAACATGCGCTTCATCTGCTCTACTCAAAGCATGCTTATGCGCTTTCACATGTAGATTCCAATAATTAAAGGGGGTTGGAGGAAGTCCTGATTCTATAAGTAACGTGCTCTGCTTGGCCAAGTCTTTAAATATTGAGCTGTTATGCTCCAATACTGCATCAATAAGTAGCTTAGTTACGTCCCTAAGTGTTAATGCAGCATCTAATCTCGGGTCCCTATCACCTCTAATGTAGTGTCGTCCCTTAGTTGTCCCCAACAACTCATGAACCAACTTTTCATTCAAAATATTGAAACGATGCTCAACTATACCTTTCAACTCAGCTCGGTAAGGAGGCGCAATACTCAAGTGACCAATCAGTGGTACCGCGAGGTTCTCGGCATCTTTGCAAATGAACTCGCCTCGATCACAAAGCAGCCGCTGAGGGATGTGATGACAAGGCCAATCCGTTTCATCTATTTCAATACCAAACTCAGCACAATACCCTTTCTTTGAAGTAAAACTGTTAATTAAAGCCTGTCGTCCCGCTCTCCATGAAGCGTACTCCATTGAAACATGAAGCCCCACAATCATCCGACTCTCTTTATCCACCACACAGTAAACTGTTGGTCTACCTAAAACATGATTCCTCTGAAAGTCCGAAACAATATGAACATCTAAAACCGTTGCATCCAGTTCAAAGCAACTACCAGGAACTTCTGTATGATCAGTCGCTGCCCCCTTCAAACTACGTCTATTTCGTTCAAAATCACCCTGATTGGTCTGCTTACGAATCAATGTATGTGCTGGGATTAGTTTCTTAACCCAATAAACAAATGCTCTATAATTTGGCACTCTTGCATCTCTAGACTCAGATTCCGAAGCGATTAATTCATCTGCATAGTATTCTTTGAGCATTTTGTCATAGACTCGGCTGTATCGGATTTTTTCACCTTTGAGACCGAACTGCTTCATTGCTTTAATAAACAAAGCCTTATCAGCTTCGGTAGTATTCACACCTATAGGAGCATCGATACTAGGACTTGATAACTGCACTGGTGAGCCACGTTTTACTTTACCAGCAGCTCTAGTTTTCCCTCTCCCTCCTGAGTTCTTGTAGCTTGGTAAAAGTGCATTTCTCTCTTGGCCATACTTCCAGTAGAGATTCAGTGCTCTATATATATTCTGCACATATGTGTTGTTCGCCTTTGCGTGCTGAGAAACCAAGGCACTGCGAGGTTGGTCAACTAGATTGAGCAAAAAATCAGAAGAAGAAACTAAGTCTACGATCAGTGAGTATTTCTCATTTCTTTTGGCGAGATGACTCCCTGAAATATCATCTTCAGATTGCAATTGATAATAAGGCAATTCATACAGGCTTTGCTGAGCTTTACCGACTTTGATTGCCTCACTAAAAAGATCAAAAGCTAGTTTGATTGGCCGTTGCAAAGCCTTTGATTCGACCAAAGGAAACAAAATGATAATGCGATCCGCTGTATGCTGCTGTAAAACTCGGTATAGGCCATCATTGAGAGCATCCAAGCTTTCAATTTTCCAAACACTATTTAGTTCAACTTGCTGCATGTTGTTTTGAAGTTCCATCTATCTTGATTTCCATGATTTCAATCATCCCTGATAGGACGATAGGGCGAGACAGGTCAACTGTTACCTCTTTGTCAGCCAACAGAGACTTTAACAACATCAAGGCATCATCTTGCGAAATGCCTATTTCATGAGAAAATGTTCCACAAATTTCATTCAATTGCATAGTTCCGATCGTCAACAGACGTTTAGCCACATCTCTAAATTCATTCGGTGTTGATGGGTATTTCTTGCGTTTAGCGTCTGTAATCCATTGAATATTCTTGGACTTAATCTGATTAAGCTCTGATAGGTAAAATATGTGGAAAGGGACGCCAAGCAACTCCCACCACACCCGCTCTATATCTAGTTTTTCGGCTGTTCTTTTGTCAGACAGTTTTTCTCTTGGTTTAACACATACAGCTTCATACCAAACCCTTTGACCATCACTACAGGTTAAAAGGAAATCGGTGGTCATGATGACAGGATCTTTGGTGACAGGGTGTTTAGGGTGCTCAATACCAAGTGATTGAGCGATTTTTAATGAGAGAGAGATAGGAAGCAAAGGAAACTGCTCCCGAATATCTATAACTGAATCAGAAAACTCAGCCAAGTAGAAAAAACACGACTCTTGTTCCGATAGGGTATGGTGACTTCGACCTGATTTTATTCCTTCAATCTTACCGCTATGACCATGAGATTTAACATCTTGAACTCTTATCCAAGGCGTATAACTGGCTCCCTCACCTAAACCATAATTCTGTTTCAAAGCTCGCTTGAAGTCGGCGAGCTTTTCAAGTTTTCTTCGTCCAGCCACAACATACACTCAATCCAATTCGATACTGTATATTATAGCTTAGTGTACAAACTTTATTATTCCAAAGCTGAGTTTTGTACAAACTTTATCAACAATGTACAAACTTTATTGTGCCTAAACACTTAAACCCACTGGCCTGCTGCAAAGCCAGAGCTCCAGCACCATTGGAAGTTATATCCTCCTAACCAACCTGTTACGTCCATTACTTCACCGATGAAGTAGAGGCCAGAAACCGTCTTACATTCCATGGTTTTTGAAGATAGATGATTGGTGTCCACACCGCCTAGAGTCACTTCCGCTGTTCGGTAACCTTCGGTGCCGTTTGGTGCAATTTTCCAGTTCTCTAGATGCTCTACAATGTCATTCAGCTGCTTTTCGTTGAACTGCTTAAGCGGCTTGTCTTCCAGCTCTTTACGATCAATCAACACTTCCACAAAACGCTTCGGCAGTGCTTTCGCCAAGGTGTTTTTCAGGCTCTGATTTGGGTGCTTCTCGCGAGAGTTAGCCAGCAGCTCAGCTACATCGACTTCAGGTACTAGATTAATCGAAACCGACTGACCCGCTTTCCAGAACGAAGAAATTTGCAGAACTGAAGGACCCGATAGGCCGCGGTGAGTAAACAGCAACGCTTCTTTGAACAAGGTTCCATCTTGCGCGGTGATCTCGGCAGGAATAGCGATTCCTGAAAGCTCAGCAAAGGCTTCTTTGTCTTCTTTATGCAGAGTAAATGGCACCAAACCGGCTGTAGTCGGCATCACAGACAAGCCAAACTGCTCGGCAATCTTATAGCCAAATGGCGTCGCACCTAGTTTCGGCATCGATAAACCGCCCGTCGCCACAACCAGTGAGTCACACTCAACTTCGTCGGTATTAAGGTGCATCTTAAAGCCAGCGTCTGTTTTTTCGATGGAGTGAACATCACAACGGTAGCGTTGTTCAACTTTCGCCTGCTTACACTCGTCAAGCAGCATGCTCACGATGTCTTTTGCAGTGTGGTCATTTACACAGAACAATTGGCCGTGGTCTCGCTCTTCGAACTCAATACCGTACTTGCTCACCATCGAGATAAAATCCCAGTTGGTGTATTGAGATAAAGCTGACTTCACGAAATGAGGGTTGTTACACAGGAAGTTGTTGGCTGAAACATCATAGTTAGTGAAGTTACAACGACCGCCACCTGAGATTAAAATTTTTCTGCCTGGTTTCTTTGCATGATCAACCACCAGCACTCGTCGGCCGCGTTTACCCGCTTCCGCAGCACACATTAAGCCTGCGGCGCCCGCACCAATTACGATTACATCAAATTTTTCACTCATGTGGTTCTGCTTTTCTTCACTTTTGCAGCCCGAGTACACCCTGTTCTCGAAATGCCATCAATAAAAAAGGATGTGCATAAACAGCACATCCTTACTAATTGCTCGCTATTTTAGCGGCAATTTTAAACTTTGCAATTGATGTTCAATTGTACAATTAGCAGACAGCAGCAAAACCACTACTTAACTTAGCGAACCAACAACCGAAGCTTCACACCAGAACCTAAGCTCTACTTCACACGTACTAAAAACTCAGACGATGAAAGAAGACAGCAAGGTTACACCTAGCAGAGCGGAAGAGAGTATGAATAACTGTCTTACGCGATCGCACTTCGAAGTAAAAACTTCGTCATGATGATGGTGATACTCTTTGCTTTTGATGTAACTGAACAGGCGAACCTGTTTGGTCATATTGCCATGGGTTGTGAAAAAACCGCCTCCGTCTACTTGTTGATAAAGTAGAGGATGCGCTTCTCGCATAATATAAATGAGCGTTCTTAGCGCAGTAAAATAACGCGCCCAGTTCACGCAAGTCACAACCATTAGTGCAAATAGAATAGTGTCGCCGCTGATCATCCTTTCCTCCCTACATCTTCATAAGAAAACTCAAAAGAAAAAGATAATCAGTGTCTTTTTCGTACTACCTAAACGGCAGGAGCTTCCATAATTGAAGATGAACCATCTTTTGCCAATTGCGCTAGGTCTTTATCAATAAAAAACAGTGCTTTACCGTCTTCACCAACAAGCTCTAGCTTATCCAATACACCTTTAAACAACTTCTCTTCTTCGTGTTGCTCTGCAACGTACCATTGCAGGAAGTTAAAGGTTGAGTAGTCTTGTGTGCTGAAAGCAACGTGAGCCAGTTTGTTGATCTTTTCAGTAATCATCTGCTCATGTTCATAAGTTTCACGGAACACTGCACCAAGGCTTTCGAATTCGTGTTTTGGTGCTTCAATTGCACCCAGAATCGGCATTGCACCTGTTTCGCTTACGTAAGTGAAAAGACGCTGCATATGTTCCATTTCTTCTACTGCATGAACACGCAGAAACTCTGCTGCACCTTCAAATCCTTTGTCTTCACACCAAGCACTCATTTGTAAGTATAGATTGGATGAGAAAAATTCTAGGTTAATTTGATCATTCAGTTGCTCAACCATAGTTTTTGACAGCATTTAAGACTCCTAATTACATCCTCAATTTTCTCTACTATATCACTATTTAATGAATATCTCGCAGGCCATTAGTTAACCAATATTTCGAGCTGTCACTACGCAAGACAGTGGATATGAGATCACTTCAGCAAAAAAAACCATCGCATAGTGCTAATCTTAAATCAGACAATGAATAAAGGAGGTAGCGATATGAGTTACAAACATATTTTGGTCGCGGTCGATTTATCAGAAGACAGCAAATTAATTGTGGATAAAGCGGTAGCATTGGCTAAGCCATTGGAAGCCAAAGTCTCTTTTATCCATATCGATATTAACTACGCAGAGCTCTACACTGGCCTGATTGATATCAACATGGCCGAAACCCAGCACAACGCGATGGAAGCGTCTCGTATTCAGCTGCAAAATTTTGCGGAGCACGCCCAATACCCGATCACCCATACCCTAGTAGGCAGTGGTGATTTGAGTCATGAGCTGTGTGACACCATCAACGAGTTCAATGTTGATCTCGTGGTTTGCGGTCACCATCAAGACTTTTGGAGCAAGCTGCTCTCTTCAACACGCCAACTGATCAACGCCTCTCCGGTTGATATGCTGGTCGTGCCTCTAAGAGATTCAGAAGACTAATGATTTAAGGTTAGGTAACATACAGCTCATATCTTATTAACGAAGTTTTACTATGAGCTATTTAGCTGGTGTTACCCTCCTATGGGCCTTCTCCTTTAGCCTGATCGGCGTTTACCTTGCGGGTCAGGTTGATTCTTGGTTCTCTGTTTTAATGCGTGTTGCCCTTGCTGGCGTCGTATTTCTTCCTTTCCTAAAGTTTCGCGGCGTATCGCGTAAGCTGATCGCTAAATTGATGGCAATTGGTGGTATCCAGCTTGGCCTGATGTACTGCTTCTACTATCAATCTTTCTTACTGCTATCCGTTCCTGAAGTCCTTTTGTTTACCGTTTTCACGCCAATTTACGTCACGCTTATTTATGACTTTCTCAAAGGGCAATTCTCTCCGTGGTACCTAGTGACAGCGGCAATTGCGGTATTGGGCGCGGTATTCATTAAGTTCGCAGGTATTAACGAAAACTTTTTAGTCGGCTTCCTCGTCGTGCAAGGCGCGAACCTGTGCTTTGCTATTGGTCAGGTGGGCTACAAGGTGGTGATGGAGAAGGAATCGACCGAGTTGCCTCAGCGAACCGTATTTGGTTACTTCTACTTAGGGGCGCTATGTGTCGCGTCAGTGGCTTTCATGCTACTAGGCAACCCAGAGAAACTGCCCACCACCACACTTCAATGGGGAATCCTGATCTACCTTGGCTTGATTGCGTCGGGGCTGGGTTACTTTATGTGGAATAAAGGCGCGTGCATGGTGAATGCTGGCGCGCTGGCAGTGATGAACAATGCCTTGGTTCCTGCTGGTCTGGTGGTGAATATCCTGATTTGGAACAGAGATGTCGATTTGGTTCGCTTGTCTATTGGTGGCGCCGTTATCTTATTCTCTTTATTCGTCAATGAGACGTGGGTGAAGAAGCGCGTAGCAAGATCCGCAAGCAACGCTTAGCTGATTTGAACGAGCTACATGAGTCAGCTCGGATAACCCCAAAAAGCAAAAGAGCGACCTAAGGTCGCTCTTTTTAAATCATCGCTGTAGCAATAAACCATTCAAATCAACTTCAGTGGATTTGATTGTGGCTCACTACCTGAGTCTTGGTTTCAGTGAAGGCAACATCATCAAGTTGTAGGTTGATTCGTTCCAATTCACTTTCCAGCTTCTGACTTTTCTTAAACAGCTTTTGCTGCTTCTTAATCATCTTCGCCAGTTTCTTATTGTACTTCTCTTGTTTCTTAGCCGCTTTCTTCGCTTGTTTGAGTTCAGCTTTCTCATCACCGCTCGCCTTCGCCATCAGTTTTTTCAGCTTGGCTTTTTTCTGTGCGGCTTCTTTTTTGGCAAGCTCAGGGGCCATATCAGCGGCGGCTGGATCGAACATTTGTACGCTCGGTTCAATTGCCTCGTTGATTTCCGCAAGCGACAGTTCTGGTGCAGGTAATGTTTCCGCTAGCAGGCCGCATGCGACTTTCTCTTCAACGGGTTTGTTTTGACAACCAAGAGGTGGAATTGCGGTGGGTTTGCATAGATTCGCTTGATCCGCCGAAGAACGCGCGCAAGAACGACACACGAACTTAGGTTCAGTCACCAAGCTGTGGATCTCGCCCAAGTGTTCGGTGATATCTCGACGGTTTAACTTACAAAAGCGTTTAGCCATGCTTCAACTCCAGCTAAGAATAATAATGATTCTTAGTTAGATATACATCTGTAACGCGACTATCGCAAGTGTTAAATGGCAATTTATCGTATTTATGACGGGAAATTTTCTTAGCGTGTATCTAAGTTATTGATGCTTCAATTAAGTCATTGATGCTTTCACATAGACGTCAAAACGGTTCTTTTTGGTTTCGATCGCCATGCTCGGTTTTTGCTCGTCTAACCAAGCTGCGTAATCCGGTCTTTTAACCACAACTCGCTTCGATGCCAACTTCATCGCTGGCTCAAATAGGCCATCAGCATCCAGATCGGCACCCACCAAAGATTGGAATACGCGCATCTCTTTTTTGACCAGAGCCGATTTCTTTTTGTTCTCTGGGTGTGGGTACATAGGGTCGAGGTACACCACATCAGGTTGTTCAAAGTCAGGATCGTTACTGAGCTTGTCTAAAGCATCGTGACTGGATGCGTGAATCAACTTCATGCGTTCAGTTACCCAACCACCGATATCTGGGTCTTGTTGCGCTCGCTGCAAGCCATCATCAAGCAGTGCGGCCACAACGGGGTGACGCTCGACCATTTGCACCTTACAACCTAGAGAAGCCAACACAAACGCATCGCGCCCTAAGCCTGCAGTACCATCAAGAATAGTTGGCGTTGCGCCTTTGTTTAAACCAGCTGCTTTGGCAATCGCCTGACCTTTACCACCGCCAAACTTACGTCGGTGACCAACAGCGCCTCCCACTAAATCAACAAAGATAGCGCCAAGCTTAGGCTCATCGACTTTACGTAGCTCAAGTCGCTCACTAGTCAGTACCAAAGCAAAATCACTGCTTTCATCATGAGATAAGTTCCAGCGGGTCGCTAAGTCATTCAAATGATCGATTTGGGTAGCATCTTCGCAAATCAGTTGTAGTTGCAAGGTCGTCTCCAACAGACAGTAGTATTCAAAACAAAAGAGGCAACCAGTTTACCTGATTGCCTCAACAATACATATTAGCGGTGAAAAGTATTCCCAGCTAAAGTCGGCTTACCTAAACCAATGGCTCTGTCTCTCGCTCTTGTCTTAACTCTTCAACAAGCTCTGCGAGTGGCTTAGGTCGCCCTATGATGTAGCCCTGCGCGTAGTTCACACCCAGTTCGATAAGCTTGTCGATAATCTGGGTATTTTCAACGAACTCAGCCACGGTGTGCTTGCCCATCTGCTTGGCAAGATCATTGATCGAGCGAACCATTACATGGTCCATCTCATTCACATCAATATCACGTACAAACAAGCCATCGATCTTCACAATATCGACAGGCAGCTTTTTCAGATAGCCAAATGACGATAGCCCTGAGCCAAAATCATCCAATGCAATCATGCAGCCAAGCTCTTTGATTCGAGTAAAGAACTTGATCGCCTGCTTCATGTTACTCATCGCAGCCGTTTCGGTGATCTCTAAACAGATTTTATGGCACGGTATCGACGAGTCTCTCAAGCTCTCAATCAAGAATTCGACAAATTCTCGATTACCCATCGAATGACCAGAAAGGTTGATTGAACACATCCCTAGTTCCTCAATAACCTCAGGACGTTGCTCCAACCAACTCAAGGTTTGACTCACGACTTGGCGGTCAATCAAATGCGCGATGTTATAGCGCTCTGAGGCTGGCATGAAGATCCCCGGGGAGATATATTCACCGTGGATATTCTTGATGCGAACCAAGATTTCGAAGTGCATTTTCTCGCTGTTTTTATCTAGGCCAAGAATTCGCTGCGCAAACAACTCTAAGCGATCGTTAGCCAAGGCCTCATGCACTAGGTTAACGCACTCCATCTCAAGATGGCGACGACGCAGGTCTTCATCATCTTGATGGTAAAGATGATAGCGATTGCGACCTTCTTCTTTAGCGGCATGACAAGCTGCATCCGCCTGAGCGTGCACCATCTGTGGTGAAGCTGCTGTATGGTCGATCAATCGAATACCGATAGAGCACGTCAGGTTGAGTCGAATATCATCCCACAAGAATGGATTCTCACTCATCATCGAGATAATACTGCGACACACATTCACCGCATCTCGTTCAGTACAGTCTTTCATCAGCACAGCAAACTCATCACCACCCATTCGCGCTAACACCGCATTGTAAGGCAGTACGTCTTCTAGCAGTTTGGCGCTAAACAAGATCGCAGCATCACCCGCTTCATGTCC
Organism: Vibrio sp. 10N.222.49.C9; assembly: GCF_041474985.1. Taxonomy (NCBI): domain Bacteria; kingdom Pseudomonadati; phylum Pseudomonadota; class Gammaproteobacteria; order Vibrionales; family Vibrionaceae; genus Vibrio; species Vibrio sp. 10N.222.49.C9. The sequence continues at coordinate 25,542 of NZ_JBFRVD010000027.1, forward strand.
TGCGGTATCGTTCAGCACTTTCAGCTGATCCAAATCTAGGAACAACATTGCGTGAGTTCGCATGTGGCTCTCAACCTCTTTCAGCGCCTTTTGCAGCTCTTGCTCAAAGTGGTTGCGGTTAAAGGTGTCAGTCAGTAGGTCATAGCGAGCCTGATACTCTAGCTTTTCAGAAAGCTCGTGCGTTTCGGTGATGTCTTCACCCACAATCAACAGCTGATCAGACTCCACCAACGGGCGGATATTTTCACGAATCCAGCTCTTGCTGCCGTCGGCATGGCGATATTCGATATCACGACGCCACACACCACGAATCTTATGCTGAGGTTGCAGCAAGATATGGCGAGGAATCATCGCGTTCTCATCAACATAGAATTCTCTAGGGCGATGGCCCAACAACTGATCGAGAGGGTATCCCAAAAGCTCTTCGGCAAACTGGTTCACTTGTTGAATGCGATTATTGCCATCGAGCGTAATCATCATCACCGGCTGTTTGTCGTAATACAGCTTCAAGTTTGCTTCACGTTGGAACAGCTTATTCTCAGCAAGCTTACGTGAGGTCACGTCGCGCGCCTCAAAGAGAAACTGAATGTCTTCGTCTTCACTGCCCGGCATCGGCTTCAATGAAATATCCAACACCATCGCACCGCGATCTCGACACCACACCTCGGCTTCAAATCGTAAGGCTGGGTGCTCACTTTTTGCGATGAAATATTCGGCTAGCACTTCTCGCGCAGAACTTTCCCAATGTTGGTGTTGTTGCAGCGGCGTTCCCAGTTTATAGCCTTGATTATAAAGCAGCTCATGTAACTTGCTGTTACTCGACAGCAGCACGCCACCCTTATCAATGATGCCCATGAATTGCAGGCTCTGATCAAATATCGACTCCAACAGTCGTTGGCTTTGGCGACTTGCACGTTCGCTCTTCTTCAGACGGTTAAGGTAATACACCAACACCGCGATAACACACGACATGCTCAAGAACATTAAACCGATGGTGCGAATTTCATCGCGATAGCGCATTAAGAATGACTTCGGCTTATTGAGGAAGGTTACTGAGGCTTCATTCTCTGCACCCAAATCCCAACGTGAGATCTGTTGGTAATCGAGTTTGATTTCTGGCGCGCCAGCAACCACCAATGGCAATGGAGCCTTAGGATTGTTCAGCACGCTCAACAGCACGCGCCCCGTGTCTCGACCTTGCGTTTCTCCACTGTGGATCACGCCACCAATCGCACCAAACCCAAGTCCTAAATCATGCACAATATACAATGGCATCTGAGTTTTTTTGTTGAGCTGACGCCAGTCTTCTTTGCTGCTGACCCGACCATTGATGTCGCGGTAGTAGGCCCAGAACAACAAGCTTTTAGTTAGATCAGCGCGTTGCGCGAACGTCATCAGTTCTTGATAAGAATCAGGCGTATATTGCTCCACCATCCCAGAAAACTCAGGGCGTTTTTGTAGAAATAAATCCACTTGAGCGCGAATAGCTTCACCCGTTACCGAGTGATCGGTAACCACGTAAACTTTTTTAACCGTCGATTGAAGTCGATTGATCAGCTCAATATTGCTCGCCATATCAATATCTTCAGTGATACCGGTTGCGTGCAAGCCTTCAATCATTTGCGGAGAAAAATTGTTGATGCCACCAAAAATAACGGGCGTGCCATTGAGTTCGGGCGCTAAGCGTTTCATCAGATTGAGGGCGTTATTATCACTGACGACTACAGCGGCAAACTCTTCATGCGACAGCTTAGTGCGGTATAGCTGATAAATTCGCTCTAAGTATTCAGCGTTTTGAGTTCGCTTGGTATCGAGATAAACAACCCGGTAAGATAACCCATCGCGATCGAGCTCATCAGATAGTCCTTTATGGAAATCATCTGTCCAGAAAAAGCCTTGATGATAAGAGTGAATAACCAACACATCTTTTGCCTGAGCTGAAGCAAAAACACTCCAACACATCACAATAAAAAATAACGAAAATCGCACTGAATTCACCCTAACCCTATAGTTACTGCTAATATTATCACCCTTGGCTATGATGTGTACTCAAGCCGGTATGTTTTTCATTCAACCTAAGGATTATGCATGTCCACAACCACAGCTCGTCTAGATGATCTAGACCGTGCCATTCTCAAAACCTTGATGGAAGATGCACGAACTCCTTACGCTGAAATGGCAAAGCAGTTCGATGTCAGCCCTGCGACGATTCACGTTCGCATCGAAAAGATGAGATCGGCAGACATTATCGAGCGAACGGAAGTTGTGGTAAACACCAAAAAACTGGGTTACGACGTGTGTTGCTTTATTGGCATCAACCTTAATGCTGCCAAAGATTACCACTCGGCGATCGCTAAGCTGAATGCCTTAGACGAAGTGGTTGAGGCGTACTACACCACTGGTGCTTACAATATCTTTGTAAAGCTGATGTGTAAGTCGATAGAAGAGCTGCAGTTTGTATTGATCGATAAGCTGCAAGCGATCGATGAAGTTCAGTCGACAGAGACACTGATTTCATTGCAGAACCCTATCAACCGCAATGTGAATCCATAACATTGATTCGCCTTGCTTGGCATAACGCACAGACAAAAAAAGAGCCTCTAACTAGAGGCTCTTTTCGCAATAAACTAGATAGTTACCGTGATTATGCGTTGATTCCCGCGTGGCGCAGCATTGCGTCGATTTGTGGCTCACGACCACGGAAGCGTTTGAACAGCTCCATTGGCTCTTCACTGCCACCCATTTCAAGGATGTTGTTCAGGAAGCGATTACCCGTTTCAGTGTTGAAGATACCCTCTTCTTCAAATGCTGAGAACGCATCTGCCGATAGCACTTCTGCCCACAGGTAGCTGTAGTAGCCCGCGCTGTAACCACCAGCAAAGATATGACCAAAGCTGTGTGAGAAACGGTTCCAATCTAGGCTTGGCAGTACCGACACCTTAGACTTAACATCCGCTAGCGTTTCTAGTACGCGAGCACCCACTTCAGGGTCGTATTCTGTGTGTAGCGTGAAATCGAACAAACCAAGCTCTAGCTGACGCAGGATAAACATCGCAGATTGGAAGTTCTTCGCCGCTAGCATCTTCTCTAGCATCTCTTTTGGTAGCGCTTCACCCGTTTCGAAGTGACCAGAGATGAACGACAGCGCTTCTTCTTCCCAACACCAGTTTTCTAGGAACTGACTTGGTAATTCAACCGCATCCCAAGGCACGCCATTGATACCCGCAACTGCGCCCGCTTCTACTTGCGTCAGCATGTGGTGGATACCGTGACCGAATTCGTGGAACAAGGTCACCACTTCATCGTGAGTAAACAGTGCTGGCTTATCACCAACTGGCTTATTGAAGTTACACGTTAGGTAAGCAACCGGGGTCTGTAGCTCGCCAGATTCGGTAATGCGACGACCACGACAGTCATCCATCCAAGCGCCACCACGTTTGTGTTCACGTGCGTATAGATCTAGGTAGAAGCTACCACGCAGTGTTCCAGTCGCATCAAAGATATCAAAGAAACGCACTGACTCATGCCAAGTGTCTACGCCTTGACGCTCTGTTACCGACATACCAAACACGCGGTTCAGTACCTCAAACAGACCTGAAACCACATTAGATTCTGGGAAGTAAGGACGAAGCTCTTCATCAGAGATCTCGAACAGTTTCTGTTTTTGTTTCTCACTGTAGTAAGCGATGTCCCACAGGTTTAGCTCAGAGACACCAAATTCTTTCTCAGCAAACTGGCGTAGCTCTTCAACTTCTCGCTCACCTTGCGGTTTGGCTTTTACTGCTAGGTCGTTTAGGAAGCCAAGCACTTGGTCTGGCGTTTCTGCCATCTTAGTCGACAGTGATTTTTCGCTGTAAGTACTGAAACCAAGCATGCGCGCGATCTCGTGGCGCAGCTTAAGTTGCTCGGTGATGATCTCAGTGTTGTCCCACTTACCTGCGTTTGGACCGCGATCTGAAGCGCGCGTTACGTACGCTTCATAAAGCTCTTTACGCAGTTCTTGGTTATCACAGTAGGTCATCACAGGTAGGTATGATGGGATATCTAAAGTCAGTAGGTAGCCTTCTTGCTCTTTAGACTCAGCCGCCGCTTGAGCTGCCGCCAGTACTGATTCAGGCATACCTGCCAGCTCAGCTACGTCTGTGATCTGCTTGCTCCAACCCATGGTTGCATCAAGCACGTTATTTGAGAATTGAGAGCCTAACTCAGACTGGCGCTTGCTGATCTCGCCGTAACGATGCTGTTCATCTGCAGGTAAGCCAATGCCCGACAATTCAAAGTCGCGCAGTGCGTCGGTAATAGTTTTTTGTTGAGCTCGGTTCAGTGCAGAGAATGCTTCACTCGCCTTGATCGCTTTATACGCTTCGAACAAGCCTTTGTGTTGGCCAACCCAAGTGCCGTATTCAGATAGCACAGGTAAGCAGCTCTCATACGCTTCACGCAGTTCGTCACTGTTCACGACAGAGTTCATATGGCTCACAGGTGACCAAATGCGACCTAAACGATCATCCACTTCTTCAATTGGAGCAACTAGGTTGTCCCAGCTTGGTGAAGTATTACCTTCAAGTACTTGTTCTATCTTGTTGCGACACGCTTCAATCACTTGCTCAACTGCAGGCTTTACGTGCTCTGGCTTGATCTGTGAAAACGGAGGTAAGTCCGTGAAGGTTAATAGCGGATTAGACATATAAACATTCCTTTGGCTTTAGAGACTTTCGTCTTTTTTGTAATGAGGTCGTCTTACAGTCATCAGGCTAAAGTTCGCCCTAAAAAATCACCTGCGAATAGTTATTAAATAGTGCCCATAAAGGCAAATTTCAATAGTAGAACCAATAACTAACTGCAGATAGCTGACGACTGTCCCTGAATTGTTCGAGAATTTATGGTCCATTGAGGGTTATAATAGTCTGATTAACCCCACCTACACTAACCACACTCTAAATCGAGAGTGTTACGAGAGTTTAATTTGTTAAGTTATCGCCACAGCTTCCACGCAGGTAACCATGCCGACGTAGTAAAGCATATCGTACAGAGCCTTATTCTTAATTCTTTGAAACAAAAGGATAAGCCTTTTGTTTATCATGACACTCACTCTGGTGTAGGTCGTTACGACTTAACGCATGAATGGTCTGAAAAAACCGGTGAATACAAGCAAGGTATTGCTCGTGTGTGGGAGCAAACAGACCTTCCTGAAGACATTCAAAGCTACCTTGAGTCTATTTCCATTCTCAATAATGGCGAGAAACTGCGTTACTACCCGGGTTCTCCACGTGTTGCACGTGCACACCTGCGTGACCAAGACCGCATGGTACTGACTGAGCTTCACCCAGCCGATCACCCGCTGCTTGAGCAAGAGTTCCACCGTGATCGTCAGGTATCTATCTACAAAGAAGATGGTTTTAAGCGCTTAAAGGGCAGCCTGCCACCAAAAGAACGTCGTGGTTTAGTACTGATCGACCCGCCTTACGAGCTGGCAAAAGAGTACCGTGATGTCGTGACTGCAATCGCTCAAAGCCACAAGCGCTGGGCAACCGGTATCTACGCAATTTGGTACCCGGTAGTAAATCGCTGTGATATCGAAGATATGATCGAAGGTCTCGAAGGCTTAGGCATCAACAAGATTCTACAAATCGAACTTGGCGTATCACCAGACACCAACGAGCGTGGCATGACGGCATCAGGCATGATCGTGATTAACCCGCCTTGGAAGCTAGAAAGCCAAATGAAAGAGATTCTTCCATTCTTGAAGGAAGCAATTGCGCCAGCGACCGGTCACTTCAAAGTAGAGTGGATCGTACCCGAGTAATCTCGAGTCCACATCATAGACTGAAGAATCTTCAACAGACTGTGATGTGGACGAATAAATTTTAAACAGGGAGATTGAGTTCAACCGATCTGCCCTCAATATAATAATTAGACAATTTAAGAATCTATAGGACGTAGGTATCCAGTGCTCTCACTGTGACTACAACCTTCAATAAATGGAGAAAGTAATGGCGACTCATTTTGATTACATCTGTATCGGTGGCGGTTCAGGCGGCATCGCATCGGCTAACCGCGCAGCTATGCACGGTGCAAAAGTTGCACTTATCGAAGCTCAAGACCTTGGTGGTACTTGTGTAAACGTTGGTTGTGTTCCTAAAAAGGTAATGTGGCACGGCGCTCAAGTCGCTGAAGCAATCAACCTATACTCTGAGGACTACGGCTTCGACGTTGAAGTAAAAAGCTTTAACTGGAGCAAGCTGATTGAAAACCGCCAAGCGTACATTGGTCGTATCCACCAATCTTACGACCGCGTACTAGGTAACAACAAAGTAAACGTAATCAAAGGCTTTGCTAAGTTCGTTGATGAAAAGACAGTTGAAGTGAACGGTGAACACTACACAGCAGATCACATCCTGATCGCGGTAGGTGGTCGTCCAACAATTCCAAACATCCCAGGTGCAGAATACGGCATCGACTCAAATGGCTTCTTCGACCTAATGGAGCAACCAAAACGCGTTGCGGTTATCGGTGCTGGCTACATCGCAGTTGAGATCGCAGGTGTACTAAGCGCACTAGGCACAGAAACACACTTGTTCTGTCGTAAAGAATCTCCACTACGTAGCTTCGATCCAATGATCATCGAAACGCTAGTAGAAGTAATGGAAGCAGAAGGTCCAACACTTCACACGCACTCAGTGCCTAAAGAAGTTGTGAAAGAAGCGGATGGCACACTGACTCTACACCTAGAGAACGGCAACACTCAAAACGTTGACCACCTAATCTGGGCTATCGGTCGCCACCCAGCAACTGACGCTATCAACCTAGCATCAACTGGCGTTGCAACTAACGACCGTGGCTACATCAAAGTAGACGAGTTCCAAGCAACTAATGTTCCTGGCATCTACTGTGTTGGCGACATCATGGAAGGCGGTATCGAGCTAACTCCTGTTGCTGTTAAAGCAGGTCGTCAGCTTTCTGAACGTCTATTCAACGGTCAAACCAACGCAAAAATGGACTACAAGCTAGTGCCTACTGTTGTATTCAGCCACCCACCTATCGGCACGATCGGTCTTACGACCCAAGAAGCTGAAGAGAAGTACGGCAAAGACAACATCAAGGTTTACACATCGGGCTTCACTGCGATGTACACAGCAGTAACCAAGCACCGTCAACCTTGTAAGATGAAGCTAGTATGTGCTGGCGAAGAAGAGACTGTCGTTGGCCTACACGGCATCGGCTTCACGGTTGATGAAATGATTCAAGGCTTCGGCGTTGCAATGAAGATGGGCGCAACCAAAGCAGACTTCGACTCTGTTGTGGCGATTCACCCAACGGGCAGCGAAGAGTTTGTTACCATGCGTTAAACCTTTGTAAGTCAAAGAAATATTATGAAAAAGCCGACATCTGTCGGCTTTTTGTGTTTTTTACCGTATGTTTGAATGCTTATTAACCAAACAGCATTTTACACACTTAACTTGGAAGAAAGATCACGCTACAATCGCGCGCTATAAAATTACACGCATAAAAATAACAAATAGCTCTATTACAGAAAGGATGTACGAGTAATGAAAAAAGTGAGTATTCTCGCAGCGGCGATTGCAGTGGCTTTAACAGGTTGTGGTAGCGACAGTTCTAATTCAGGTGTCACAACACCGACAGAACCATCAACAACAACCAACAAATTTATCGATGCCGCTGTTGAAGGTATCTACTACAGCACTAGCTCTGGTTCAAAGGGCATCACAAACAGCGAAGGCGAATTTACCGCTAAGTCTGACGATACGGTGACCTTCTTCATTGGTGGTGAAAATGGCTTGAAAGTAGGGGCAGCATCAAACCGTGATGTACTGACACCATTTGAAGCGGCGGGCAAATACGACCGAGCTCTAAATTTAGCAATTCTACTTCAGTCTTTAGATAACCAATTTGGTAGCGCTTCTGATGAAGTACTGACAATTCCAGATGCGTTGCGCGAACCTGATGCTGCGACGTTAGCGAAGATGAAAAACCTAAGTCTAGATGACCGTGATTCTGTTACAGACTTCCTAACAGCGATGGGAGTCACTTCAATTACTAATGAATCTGAAGCATTGGCTCATATGGAGAAAGCATTCGGAGAAAAATCAGGGACTGTTCGCGGCAGCGCTGATGCCAATCCATTTGTAGCGAAAAATGGGCAATTTATTCGCTCAATCATGGTGAGACAGTATGATATTAACGATCCAAACAACCGCCCTAACGACAAAACAATGTTAGTTCACGCTGACAAAATGCTCCCTAAAGCTGTGTTTGAACATACACGTGGCACGCCTTACTTCACTTATCAAGATTCAGCCAATGGTCTTATTGCTGTAAGTGACAGCGACTCTTTATTGTCATACGCAGACGCTGAAAAGTACATCAGCTGTGTATTGGCAGGGAGTTCTGCAGGCTGCAATCAAACAGCTAACCCAGACTTCACCCTAAACGCTCCGTTTTCTTACCTTCTACTTGATAAAAGCAAAGAAAATACCACACCTAAACCAAAGAGTTACGGTTGGGCACCTTTCATTGAAGGGAATCAACAAGTCCTCAACCACTACACGCCAAACAAACTGGAAGATGATCGAGATGAAGGCGATGCAACCCCTTCATACCAATATGAAACTCTTTCAGGTAGCTATGACCCAATTACAAAAATATACACACAAATTCGTTCAAAAACAGAGTTAAGCGACCCATCAAGCGAATCAAGTAAAGCAAAGCGTATCGAAGAAAGTTTGAATTTCTACTATCACGTAGAAACACCTAGTGACGAAAGGTACGTGGATTTCACTGGGTCTTGGGATACCACTCAGATTTGCGCTGATGGACAAAATGCTGTCATGAGAATGGTATTTGATTCTGAGGGCGCTACCGTATCAGGGAAAGAGTGCAATGCAAACTCACCGGCAGATCTTGAAGACTCAGGCAAGAAGTATACCTATAAAGAGCTTGCTGCAATTGACTATTGGTGGTTTAACATTTCAGGACGTGAATCAAAAGCAACACTGACAGATCTAAACTCAGTCGTGCGCTTCTGTGATGATACTGACAATGGTTATATTCCTGGTTCAGGAGATAAATGTCCTGTTGATGCAAATGGTAATAATCAAGAATACATCATTAAATGGGAGTATCAGCCAGCAGGTACTAACTGGGATGAAGGGTTGCTAACTCGCCGTAAAATGACTCCAGACGGATCAACAACAGGCCGTGTTAGCATCATGCAGAAAATCAACTAACCTTTGAGTTAGTTTGATGACTTATTAATAAACCAGAAGCTGAGCTTCTGGTTTTTTCATTTTTAACACACATGAACCTTCAAACAACCATCAACGTAGATACAGAAACAAAGAACTATCGAGAACAACATGGAGTTTGTTATGAATCTACTCATTGAATCATTTGAAGGCGGGATCTACTTGGCTTACCAAATCATTGGCGAGCAAAAGCAGTTAATCAAAGACGACCACCAGCACCCAATGAAGTTTTTGAGTGTTAACCAAGCCCGCGACCACTTCAGTGATCAAGGCGTATCGTCAGCAATGCTGATACACAACAGTGCATACGACGAGATGTGCGGTGAGCATTGTGGTAACACCCAACCGTTCGAAATTGATTTGAAATGGAGTTAAATCAACTTCAAATCAGTCGCGATAAAAATTAAAAGGCTTACATCAATGTAAGCCTTTCTTATGGGAGTAACTTTCCCTCTTATTCACTCAAATCAACGCAATGTCCGCTTCTGCCTGCGTTTGATGTTTTGCTCTTTCACAATAAAATCGAACAGTGGGGCGAAGAGGTTGGCGAACAAGATAGCCAGCATGATGCCCTCTGGATAAGCAGGGTTGAGCACGCGAATACCAACCGTCATCACACCGATAAGAATCCCGTAAGCCCATTTACTCTGATTGGTAAAAGCGGCAGAAACTGGGTCGGTCGCCATAAAGAAAGTACCAAAGGCAACGCCACCCAACACAAAGTGCCAGTAGAACGGCATAGAAAACATCGAGTTGGTTTCGGATCCGATCCAATTCATCAAACTAGAGGTCGCCACAAGGCCAATAATCACACCCGCAACAATGCGCCAAGAGGCTATCTTCATGGCAATCAGAATCAGACCCGTCAACATGATAAGCAGTGACGACACCTCACCCATCGAGCCCGGTATATTACCGATAAACGCATCCATCCAGGTGATCGCCTCGCCAGTCATATTATTGATAAGCGAAGTACTGCCACCCTCATACCATTGACTCAGTGGTGTCGCGCCTGAATAGCCGTCAGCGGCAACCCACACAAGCCCACCCGACATGTTGGCTGGATAAGCGAAATAGAGGAAAGCCCGTCCAGCTAACGCAGGATTAAGGAAATTTCGTCCTGTACCACCGAACAGCTCTTTGGCGACAACGATACCAAAAGTGATACCTAATGCGGCTTGCCAGAGCGGAATGGTTGGCGGGAGGATTAGTGCAAACAGCACCGAGCTGACAAAGAAGCCTTCATTAACTTCGTGCTTGCGAACGACTGCAAACAAGACCTCCCAGAAACCACCCACAACAAACACCGTGGCATAAACGGGTAGAAAATAGAGTGCACCAAGCAACATCTGGTTTGCCCAGCCACTTGCCATCAATGACTGCGCATCACCAAATGCCCAAGACAAGCGCCAGCTGCTTTCAATAACAGAGGTAAGTTCGTTAAGTTGATAGCTGGACGTTAATGCGAGGAAGCTTTGGTGTCCGACGTTATACATCCCCCAAAACATCGCGGGAAAGGTCGCTAGCCACACCAGAATCATGATTCGTTTGAGATCGATACTGTCTCTAACATGGGTCTGGCCTCGGTTTACGTTGCCGGGCGTATAAAATATGGTCGCAAAAGCCTCATACACAGGGTAAAGCTTTTCGTACTTCCCTCCAGCTTCGAAGCGTGGAGCCACGTCTTCTAATCGTTTTTTTAAACTCATAATCTCAATCACCTTATTGCTTGAGTTATGGTTTTCTACGCATCAACTGCTCTATTTGAACAATTTCTAGAGATTTTTAGTCAAATTCGTATGAAGAAAGGGTGTCCAGAAGTCGAACCGATGTTGAAAAAGGAAGGTGTATAAACAACAAAGCCCCAGCAATGGCTGAGGCTTATTTGGTATTACAACGGGTCTTCGTTATTTCACGCACATCACATTAAGCAGTGAAGAACCTTTCAATTGGTTTACGTTTCCGTTGGTAAACAGACCTTTCTTATCTGCGCCCCAATAAGGGAGATGCATTGGCCAGTTCTGTTTTTCCATAACCTTTGAGCTCAAGATGCTCTGCCACTGCTTTTCGCTCATCAGCTTCATGTTAACCTGATTACACACTAATTCAGCGCTATCGTAATCTAGACGACTCCAAGGCTTGCCTTGTTCCATATAGAACTGCTGCTGATGGTCTAGAAGGTAAGGAATCGCATATTGGCTACCCGCAACATTGGCTGTCACACGGATTTCGATTTCCAAATCGTTGTCTGAATTCGCGTTACCGCTTGGTAGCGTCTGAATAGCTGCAGCACTCGTTACCGCTGCCGCTTGCTTCGCAGCCACAGGTTTCGGAGCAGGTTTTGTTTTTACAGGGGCCTTAGGCTTTACAGCTTTTGACTCTGCCGGTTTTGCAACGATAGGCTGTGATGAGGTTTTCGACTTATCGACCATACGAATAAAGGCCTCACCGTAACCAGAAACCTTACGCACCTGAGCTAGGTCTTTTCTCGCATCAGAGAAGGTAGAATAAGGTCCGATTAAGCAACGGTAGTCTCCGCCTTCCGGCTTCATCCACACGTTGGTCGAGATCTTCTCATACAGAGGCTTTGCTCGGCTCAGTGACAAAGGCTTGTTCAGCAGGCCACATTGAACCCAAAACAGTTCGTTATCTGAATGACGTTTTGGTGCTTTACTGCCCCACACGCCCTTACCGATCGGACATGATTGCTCTAGCTGTGGTAATTGGTTGGTGCTTGCCTGAGTTGCATCACATAGAACCGACTCTGCATTCACTTGGCTCGATACCAAAAGAGATGCAGCGATAAGTCCCATACGATAATTTCTCGTCACAGCACGACATACAGCATTCATTGTCAATTTCATAACCACCACTTAAACCCTTGCGGGCTAATTATTACCGAATCTATGTCGATAAAACATGAATTCCATTTTAACTATTATTGACACTGTCAATAATACTAAGTTCCAGATCCATTAAGCAAAAAAAGAGCCGTAATTGCTTACGGCTCTTAATTTAGTGACTTTTTTTACTAAAAATCAAACCGGGCTATCACCCTTTATAAATTTTCGGGTTAAACACGTCACGTAACCAGTCGCCTAATAGGTTAATAACGAGAACCAATGTTACCAAAAGCACACCTGGGAATGCTGTGATCCACCATGCTCCTGAGAAAATGTAGTTAAAACCAGTACTGATCAGGGCACCGAGTGACGGTTGGTCTACCGGAAGACCTAAACCGAGGAAAGAAAGTGCCGCTTCTGACATGATGGCATTTGCCACCTGTACCGTAGAGATAACCAAAATCGGTGATAAACAGTTAGGCAGAATATGGCGGAACATGATGCGAGGCGCTCTAAAGCCCATCACACGTGCCGCTTCTACGTACTCTTTCTTCTTCTCTGCCAATACCGATGCACGAATCGTACGAGCATACTGCGGCCATTCAGCAATACCGATGATCACCACCAGCATAACAACCGCATATTGCGCGTAGAAGTCACTACCGAAACTCGCCTTGAAGATGGCCGAGACAATGATCGCAACCATCATGGTTGAGAACGAAAGCTGAACATCGGCAAAACGCATCAGGAAGCTATCAATACGACCACCGAAGTAACCTGCAGACAAGCCAATGATGATACCGAGAGTCAGCTGAAGACCTACCGCTAGGAAACCGATCGTCAATGACAGACGCGAGCCGTAAAGCATCGTAGATAAGATGTCACGACCCTGCTCATCAGTACCCAGTAGGAAGCGTTCTTCGCCGTCTTCCATCCAAGATGGTGGCAACTCAGAATCCATGATGTCGATAGACGTCACGTCATACGGGTCTGTTGGCGCTAGAATAGGTGCCGCTAATGCCATAACAAGGAAAGCTGCAAAGATAGCGAAGCTCACCATTGCCACTTTGTCACGTAAGAAGTAGTACAGAATGTCTGACTGCTTGAATCGCTCCCAACGAGATGGAGCTGTTGTTGTTTGTTCCATGATTATGCTCCTTTCCCTGTGATGTTCACTGTTGGGTTAATGATGCCGTATAGCAGGTCAACAATGGTGTTAGTTACTACGAAGATCAGGCCAACGAAGATAACGTATGCGGTAATCAGTGGTGTATCCACTCGGTTAATCGCTTCAAGGAATAGGAAGCCGGTACCCGGCCACTGGAATACAGTTTCAGTAAGAATGGTGTAAGCCACCATAGTACCGATTTGAACACCGCCTACCGTTAGTACTGGCAGCATTGTGTTCTTCAAAGCGTGTTGGTAGTAAATCTTGTTCAGCGCTAGGCCTTTTGCTTTACCAAACTTGATATATTCAGAGCTAAGAACCTCTAGCATTTCAGAGCGTACTAGACGAATGAACAGAGGCAGCATGATAGATGCTAGAGCAATACTCGGCAGCACTAAGTGTGCAAGGCCATCGAGCGTTAAGAAACCAGACTCCCAGCCAAACCAGTTTGCGGTCTCACCACGTCCAAACGACGGCAGCCAACCTAACTCAATAGAGAATACATACATCAACATGATTGCGGTTAAGAAAACAGGCACAGAAATGCCGATACTACTGCCCGCCATCACCAGTTTAGTGAAGAAGCTTTTTGGGTGTATTGCAGAATAAACGCCAAGTGGAATCGACAGACAAACAATGATCAGAGAAGCGCCGAACACAAGCTCAAGCGTTGCGACTAGTTTATCTAAGATTACGTCCACAGCTGGGCGTTTAAAGAAATATGAAGTACCAAGATCACCTTGTAGAGCTGCGCCCACAAAGCGAGTGTATTTTGTAATGAAGGGATCATTTAAGCCGAGTTCATCACGCAGCGCTTGACGCTCCGATTCTGAAACAGATTGACCGACTAACTCACGCAACGGGTCGCCCAGGTTATCCTGAATGGCAAACGCCACCAAACTGATCACAAACATCACTATCAGTGCCTGAAACAGGCGCTTGACCAGAAACGTAACCATTCCTTGCCCCTTATCTATCCATGACTATCTAGTCGAAATCCGCGACTAGATAACAAAATTCAGTCTTAAAAAAGGTATTTAGCCAGACTGAAGGAAGACCAAATACCGAAACTTAAATCTATATCTTAATAATTTGAGAGCCTGAAAAGCTTCAGGCTCTCGATTCTAGCAAGCTAGATTATTTTACAACTAGGTCGCCGAAGTAAGGCATAACCATTGGGTTTACTACGTCTGCTGCACCTACGTTAGACTTCGCGCCCCACGCTTCACTTTGCCAGTGTAGCGGTACGAATGCTGCGTCGTTGTAAAGTGTTGCTTCAACGCCTTTCAGCATTTCAGCACGCTTAACTGGGTCAGTTTCAGTGTTAGAAGCTTCTACGATCGCATCCATTTCTGGGTTTGAGTAGCCAGAACAGTTGTATTGACCACGGCCAGTCTCTTCGTTACGAGTCATAGTTAGGAACTCGTTGAAGTTAGCTGAATCTTCTGTATCTGAGTGCCAGCCGATCATCATCATGTCTGCTGAACATAGGTCAAACTCAGGCCAGTACTGTGCTTTAGGCATAGTTTTAAGATCAACTTTGATACCAATCTTAGACAGCATTGCCGCAGACGCTTGCGCTACTTTCGCATCGTTCACGTAACGGTTGTTTGGAGCCATCATAGTTAGCGTAAAGCCATCTTCGTAGCCCGCTTCTTTCATCAGCTCTTTCGCTTTTTTCAGATCGTAACGAGGAACTAGGTCTTCGTTGTGACCCGCGTAGCCTGTTGGGCTTTGCTGACCAGCTGCTGTTGCGAAGCCTTTCATGATCTTCTTAACGATACCTTCGTTGTTGATTGCGTGAACAATCGCCTGACGAACGCGAACATCTTTAAGTGCTTCGTTGCTGTTTTGGTTCATTTGGAACGTGATGATACGAGTACCAGGTAGCGTCACTAGATCGATGTTCTTAGCGTTTTTAACACGCTTGTGATCGTTTGGTGCTACTGGGTGAATCATATCAACGTCGCCAGAAAGAAGTGCTGCAACACGTGTCGCGTCTTCTTTGATTGGCACAAGTGTTAGCTTGTCTACGTTGCCTTCAGTTTCTGTGTCCCAGTAATCGTTGAAACGCTCGAACGTTACTTTAACGCCTTGCTCACGCTGCGTTACGATAAATGGACCAGTACCTGAAACGTTAGTCGAAGCAAACGAGTTACCGTGCTTAACTAGCTCAGACTTGTCTTTACCTTCCGCTGTTTGGCCAGAGTAGAACTTGCTGTCCATTGGGAAGATGTAAGTTGCTGTTTGTAGTACTAGTGGGTAAGCCGCTTTTGATACTAGCTCAACTGTGTAGTCATCCACTTTTACCATTTTTTCGTATGGCGTGAAGATAGACTTAAAGTCTGGAGAAGCTTGTAGACGTTCAAAAGTCCACACAACATCATCAGCAGTCAGTTCGTTACCAGAGTGGAATTTCACACCTTTACGTAGGTTGAAGCGGAAAGTCGTTTCATCAACACGCTCCCAGCTAGATGCTAGGCGGCCTTCAAAATCCATCTCTTGAGTGAAACGTACTAGAGGGTCAAACACCATGTGAGACATTTGCAGTGTGCCACCAGACAGCTGCTCGTGCGGGTCAAGTGATACTGGGTCAGCTGCGTAGCCAACGGTAATATCTGCTGCTGCTGCACTAAAGCTTAGGCCAGCTGCCATTAAAGCTACTGCTAATTTGCTTTTCATGGTTTTCATTGCATAACTCCTTCATGCGGGAATCCAGATCCCTAGTTGTTGTATTTGCGTCTGTTTATTGTTGTTAGCAAGCTAAACTCCAGCCTGCTGATTTTTATACCGCGGCTTGTGCCACTGCTTTTTCTTCTCTTAAGCCTGTAAATTCAGGCATTAAAGAAATCAGTTGTTTGCTGTATTCATGCTGAGGTGATTGGAACAGCTGCTCCGTTGGCGCAACCTCCAATAATGTCCCCATCTGCATCACACCAACACGGTCACACATTTGGCGAATAACCGGTAGATCGTGACTGATGAACAGCATGGTTAGGTTTAGCTCGTCTTGTAAGTCTTTTAGTAGGTTAAGAATCTGAGCCTGTACCGACACGTCCAGTGCCGATGTTGGTTCATCACAAATCAAAAGACGTGGGCGAGTCGCCAAAGCGCGAGCGATAGAAATACGCTGACGTTGACCACCTGAGAATTCGTGTGGGTACTTCACCCCAGCCATTTTGCCTAAACCCACGTGCTCTAGCAGGTCGTTCACGATCTGACGAGTTTCATTTTCGTTGCGAGTAAGCTTATGGAATCGGATAGGTTCAGCAATGATGTCGAATATCTTCATTCGAGGGTTCATTGATGTGTAAGGGTTTTGGAAAACCATCTGCATTTGACGACGCATAGGGCGACGTTCTTTTTCAGATTTCAGACCAGTAAGATCAACGCCTTCAAACGTTACCTTGCCTGAGTTTGGTGCGTACAAGCCAGCAATCACACGAGCAATCGTTGATTTACCTGAACCTGATTCACCTACTAAACCAAACGTCTCACCTTCATGCACTTCAAAGCTCACGTTGTTTGATGCTTGAACGTACTCACGACGGCTCTCAAAGAAAGAATCTTTGGTAGTAAAGCGTAAGTTTACGTTCTCAACGTTCAACAGAGGGCCAGTGTAATCACGGTGATCTTGGCTTTGACCTAACCAGTGGTTCTTCACATCCAATGGTTCCATCTCTTGTGCTTCTTCGATGTAGCTAACAAGAGGGAAACGATCGAGTTTGCGATCCGAACGAGGAACCGCAGAGATAAGACTGTGTGTATATGGGTGCTCAGGAGTACCCAGAACTTTCGCTGTTGGGCCAAACTCAACTAAGTCACCACGATACATAACGGCTACGCGGTCGGTAACGTTAGATACCACGCCCATGTCGTGCGTGACCAACATGCAACCTACGTTCTTCTTAATACATAGGTCGCGAATCAAACCCAAGATCTGGTCTTGGATAGAAACATCCAGTGCTGTTGTTGGTTCATCTGCGATGATTAGGTCAGGTTCACCTGCCAATGCGATCGCGATAACCACACGCTGACGCATACCGCCAGAGAATTGGTGAGGGTACTGCTTTAAACGGTTTTCTGGTTGTGGGATACCCACTTGGTTCATCAAGTCTAATGAGCGCTGGTAGGCTTCTTGATCCGAAACCTTCATGTTGGCATGAATCGTCTCTTTTAACTGCTGTTCTACTGTGAATAGAGGGTTAAGAGAAGTCATTGGGTCTTGGAAGATAAAACCAATCTTTGAGCCGCGAACAGAACGCATCTGTTCAGGAGATAAACCAGAGACTTTTTCGCCATCCAGAAATACCTCGCCGCTAGCAATGCGGCCAGGAGGGCTCAGCAAATCGATCACAGCATTACCTACTGTTGATTTACCTGCACCAGACTCGCCTACAACACCAACAATCTCACCACGTTCAATGTTGAACGAAAGTGATTTAACTGCGGCGTGAACTCCATGACGAGATGGGTATTCGATACGAAGATTTTTTACTTCTAAAAGTGACATTACCAGACCTCTACTGCTTTGGCAGCTTTCTGCCCTGTCTGCAAAATTGAATCCATTCTTACCAGAATATTGTTCTGATATTTTATACGGTTGACAATTTGGCAAATAATTCACAGAAAAGCAACAAAAATAGGATAAAAAGTCGACATTAAACGCTTAGCAAGCAAAAGTGCCACATAACTATTCACCAAAAGAGCATATAGTAAGAAAAATCAACATTATATTATCGGCAAGAAATACTCACAAACTCCTTACCACTACTTACTTGTAGAGTTAAAGCCGTGCTTCAAAGCAGATCTCACTACCAGTCACTAAAAACAAATAATTATTCCAAAAAACAATTAACACTATAGAAACAAACGCTAATTTTGTTAATTTGAACAAATAAAACAACCAGATAAACGTTAATTAGCCATACATTTAACCATCTGTATTATTTTGGTAAATACAAAACAGACAAACGAAAGGCCTAATAAATCAGAGGAGTTTTTGAACGACCAAATGCGTACAAAGCTGTCAAATTCAGGCCTTAGTGAGCAAATTTAGGGTCAGGTTTCACTTTTCATAAAAGTCTTTAGACCAAACCCATTAATATGTCGAATTATTGAGCACTCCATTTATATAAAATTAGATATAGAACTGTACATTTGATAAAGAAAGCAACTCTGTAGCAGCACCATTATCAAGCAGATCGTTAGGAATCTGTCTTATATAAGAAGGGGAGATAGATGTAAGAAGCCCCGTCATTTCTGACGCGGACAGCTAGTTGAGGCTTCTTAAGTGATCAGTGAAGAGACATTCTTTGAACATCAGGCGAACCCCACTCTGTTCAAGTTATCTAAGTTTCAGATGTAAAAAAGCCCTAGTCTTTCGACTAGGGCTTCTTAAGGTGGTCGGTGAAGAGGGATTCGAACCCCCGACCCTCTGGTCCCAAACCAGATGCGCTACCAAGCTGCGCTATTCACCGAGACGTTTCGTTTGATTTCTCAAACCGGGAACTTCAAAGAAGCTACCAAAATTAATGGGGTGGCTAACGAGATTCGAACTCGCGACCACCGGAATCACAATCCAGGGCTCTACCAACTGAGCTATAGCCACCACTAATTTTTTATATAACCGCTTAAAAGCGATTATTGAAATAGTGGTCGGTGAAGAGGGATTCGAACCCCCGACCCTCTGGTCCCAAACCAGATGCGCTACCAAGCTGCGCTATTCACCGACTAGTTTTGTATCGACTCTTGGGAATAATGAATCAACACTGGAAGCCGAAGCTACCGATATTTTGTAAAGAAAGAATGGGGTGGCTAACGAGATTCGAACTCGCGACCACCGGAATCACAATCCAGGGCTCTACCAACTGAGCTATAGCCACCATTATTTCTTTTTGCCAATTTCTCACTTACCGAAGTAAGAGACCGGATGGCGCGCCTGAAAGGATTCGAACCTTCGGCCTTTGGCTCCGGAGGCCAACGCTCTATCCAGCTGAGCTACAGGCGCATGCCCTGTCGGCGGAGTGGAATAATACGTATATCACCCAATGCCGTCTAGTACTTTTTTAACTTTTTTTTCTGTTTGGTCTCTTTTTCGACAGTTAATATGTGATAAACCCCTTATTTGAGTACTACAACCCGCCACAGCTTATAAGTTGTTGTTTATTGCAACAACTTATCGGGATATAATCACCCATTATTTACATTGGTTTAACAGTTGCTCTTTGCTGGTTAAAGCCAAAACACCCTTCCAACACTATAAATTGGTAAGCATGTACTTACCTTGGGAATGTAAAGTGAGTTTAATGGATATGTCTCGTCGAATTTTAAGCGTTGTCATCGCAGTTTTAACCTTTTCAACTGGCGCAATGGCTGCAGGCCTAAGCGAAGCGGAGCACGATGCAATTGCTGAACGCATCAAACCAGTTGGCCAAGTTTACCTAGTCGGCAGCGAGCCAGTAGCCGCAGAACCAACAGGCCCTCGTGATGGCGCAGCAGTTTACGGTACCTTTTGTATCGCTTGTCACGCATCTGGCGTAAGTGGCGCACCTAAAACAGGTGATGCTGGTGACTGGGGTCCTCGCATTGCTCAAGGTCGCGACATTCTAGCTGACCACGCAATCAACGGCTTCAATGCGATGCCAGCGAAAGGTTCATGTATGGATTGTTCAGACGACGAAATCAAAGATGCTATCGAGCACATGATTGCCGGTCTGTAATTAAAAATGCCAGATTCAGAAAAGGTGACCTCATGGTCACCTTTTTTATTGGCTTCTATATAGTGCGATTAAAGTAGGGCATTACTTCTTGTTGAACATCGCTCGAATATTCGCAATGTGCGCCTGCCCTTTTTCCATTCTTTCTTCAGCGGATTGAGGCTTCTTAGCGCTTTCCCACTCCACATCATCGTGCGGCAGCTCATCGAGGAAGCGGCTTTGTGTTGGCTTTATTAATTCACCATATTGACGACGTTCACGACACTTAGTAAAAGTCAGCTCTTTCTGCGCTCGAGTAATCCCCACATACATAAGACGACGTTCTTCTTCTACGTTGCCTTCATCGACACTGGTTTGGTGCGGCAAGATGCCCTCTTCTGCACCCATCAGGAATACATATGGGAACTCTAGACCTTTCGATGCATGCAATGTCATTAATTGGACTTGATCTGCATCGTCATCATCCTCACCACGCTCCATCATATCGCGCAGCGTTAAACGTTGAACCACCTCGCGCAGGGTTTTCT
Organism: Vibrio sp. 10N.222.49.C9; assembly: GCF_041474985.1. Taxonomy (NCBI): domain Bacteria; kingdom Pseudomonadati; phylum Pseudomonadota; class Gammaproteobacteria; order Vibrionales; family Vibrionaceae; genus Vibrio; species Vibrio sp. 10N.222.49.C9. The sequence goes on from NZ_JBFRVD010000027.1 coordinate 46,065, forward strand.
CTTCTTTATCGTAGTTGTCACCCTCAAGATCGGCCACAATCCAGCTATACAGATCAGAGACGTTCTTCATTCGCATTTCAGCGGCTTTCGGGCTCGCTGAGGTTTCGTACAACCAATCTTCGTAGTTGATGTCACGAACCAAAGAACGAACGGCTTCAACCGTATTACCACGCTCGGCATTGTCTGAGATACGAACAATCCAGTCACCGAAGCGGCGCAAATTTTCTAAACCACGCCCCGTCAGTGTCTGCTCTAAGCCCATCTCAAAGCTGGCTTCAAACAAGCTCTTGCCACGCATATTGGCGTAGCTGCCTAACTTCTCAAGCGTCACCGGACCAATCTCTCGGCGCGGTGTGTTTACAATACGTAGGAAGGCGTTGTCATCATCAGGGTTCACCAACACACGCAGGTAAGCCATGATGTCTTTAATCTCGGCTCTCGCGAAGAAAGAGGTACCGCCAGAGATCTTGTAAGGCACACGGTTCTGCATCAGCGCTTTTTCAATCAAGCGTGATTGGTGGTTACCACGGTAAAGCACTGCGTAATCTTTGTATTCAGTACGGTTCAAAAACTTGTGGGCGATGATCTCGCCGGTAATACGCTCTGCTTCATGCTCTTCATTCTTAGCATTCAGTACCTTGAGCTTTTCACCGTCTGGGATCTCTGAGAATAGTGACTTTTCATAAACGTGTGGGTTGTTGGCGATCAAGATGTTCGCCGCACGTAATATTCGGCTGGTTGAGCGATAGTTTTGCTCGAGTTTGATCAAGCGAAGATTTGGATAGTCCTCACCCAGCAACACCAAGTTTTGCGGTTTTGCACCACGCCATGAATAGATAGATTGGTCATCGTCACCTACTACCGTCAAGCGACCACGCTCTCCCACCAGTAAACGAACCAACTCATATTGGCTGGTGTTGGTATCTTGGTATTCATCGACCAGTAAATAGCGGATACGCGACTGCCAGCGCTCACGCACCTCTTGATTGGTTTTCAGTAGTAATACAGGCATCGCGATCAGATCATCAAAATCGAGTGCGTTGTATGCCTTCATCTGTTTCTGGTACATCTCAAAACAGAATGCAAACAACTGCTCTTGTTCGCCTTGAGCACGTGCTTTCGCCTGATCTGGCGTCAGCATGTCATTTTTCCAATTCGAAATGGTGCTCATTAAAGCGCGTAGCAAATCCTTATCACCATCGATCTGTCTCTCTGTTAACTCTTTTAACAAAGCTAACTGGTCTTGGTCATCAAACAGAGAGAAACCCGCTTTCAAACCCAGCGCTTTGTATTCACGGCGAATGATGGTTAAGCCCATGGTATGAAAAGTCGAAACAATCAGCCCTTTCGATTCGCCCTTACCTAGAGTTTGCCCAACACGCTCTTTCATCTCGCGTGCCGCTTTATTAGTAAAGGTCACCGCCGCAATATTACGCGCCTTATAGCCACATTCCTGAACCAGATAAGCAATTTTATTGGTGATAACACGTGTTTTACCGGATCCAGCGCCCGCTAATACTAAGCAGGGGCCCGAAACATATTTCACGGCTTCATCTTGTCTTGGGTTCAGTTTCATTTGATTCTCAGTTTGGTCTAGAGGGGCGAATTCAATTGCGCGCCTATAATAATGCTGCAACAGCACGAATGCTACGTTCTCTTATACAAGATTTTTACGCTGATTATGTAAAACTTTGTTGCACATGTGTGTGGTTATTAGGCTATAATGAATGAACGTTCATTCATTGGTGGTTGAAATATGACAACTCATGCACCTCGGGATAAACGCCAGCAAATACTTTCTGCAGCTGAAAAGCTAATTGCAGAGGTCGGTTTCCAAGGCCTTTCAATGCAAAAATTAGCCAAAGAAGCGGGAGTGGCTGCAGGCACTATCTATCGCTACTTCGATGATAAAGAGCATTTGATAGAAGATGTTCGAATGCTCGTGACTCAAAGAGTAGCTGATGCTGTTCAACAAGGGGTTAATGATTCGGATCCAATTAAACAACGCTACCGTACTATGTGGTTGAACATATGGAACTTAGCAGGAACGAATTTAGCCGCAATAAAAAATCGGGTTCAGTATGACTCTCTACCCATCACAAATAGCCTAAACTTCAGGGAACTAGAACGTAAAATGTTTGCCCAAGTTGAGCTGCTATTTAATGAGGGGAAAGAACAAGGATTGTTTAAACCACTTAACAATGAAGTATTAGGTGGATTGAGCTTGGCGGCTAGTGTTTCTCTAGCACGCAAGCATTCTTTAGGATTTTACCAACTTGATGAGGCAGAACTAGAATCTGCAATCGAAGCCAGTTGGGACGCAATAATTAAACACTAGATCGGAGTTTTGACCATAATGAAAAAGTGGACTTTCTTCATGTTACTCATCGCTGTACTACTTTTCGGCAGCGTTATTGGGTTTAACATGTTCAAACAACAAAAAATTGCTGAGTATATGGCCAACCGCCCTGAACCAGAGTTTCCAGTAACGGTAACTGAAGTTCAGCCGATCGACTGGGTTCCAGTGATTGAAGCTATCGGCTTCATCGAACCTAACCAAGGTGTGACACTAGCGAACGAAACCAGCGGTGTTATCGATCAAATTTCTTTCGAATCAGGTACTGAGGTTAAAAATGACCAACAACTGATCCGCCTTGATTCTGATGTAGAGAAAGCCAATCTAAAAAGCTCTGAGGCACGCTTACCGGCTGCTGAAGCTAAATACAAGCGCTACCAAGGGCTATTCAAGAAAGGCTCTATCTCTAAGGAAGCCTTCGATGAAGCAGAAGCTAATTTCTTATCGTTAGCGGCTGATATTGAAAGCCTTAAAGCATCGATTGCCCGTCGCGAGATCCGCGCTCCGTTTGACGGCACTGTCGGTATTCGTAATGTGTATCTAGGCCAATACCTACAATCTGGCACTGACATCGTTCGCCTAGAAGACACCAGTGTTATGCGCCTACGCTTCACTATTTCTCAAAATGACATCTCTCGTATTGAGGTTGGTCAGGCGATCGACATCTTCGTTGATGCATACCCAGAAAAACCGTTTAAAGGTTCTATTAGTGCCATTGAGCCTGCGGTTAGCATCCAAAGTGGTCTTATCCAAGTACAAGCCGATATCCCAAACAACGATGGTAAGTTACGTAGCGGTATGTTTGCGCGCGCTAACATCATTCTACCTAAACTAGCAAACCAAGTGACACTGCCTCAGACGGCCATCACTTTCACACTTTACGGTGACAATGTTTATATTTTACGTGAAGAAGATGGTGTGCAGCGTGTGAAACAACAAGTGGTGAAAGTAGGTGAACGTACAGAAAGTATTGCTCACATACTGGAAGGCGTAGAGCCTGGCGATGTTGTCGTGACAACGGGTCAAGTTCGTTTAAGTAACAATGCTAAAGTTCGAGTTGTAGAAAGTGATGCAACGACGCCGCCAGCTGAAACACCAATGCTGTAATTGGAGGAATCATGCGCTTTACTGATGTTTTTATTAAACGTCCAGTTCTGGCTATTTCAATCAGCTTTTTGATCGCATTGCTTGGCTTCCAAGCAATCTTCAAAATGCAGGTTCGTGAATACCCAGACATGACAAATACGATCGTGACGGTCACGACGAGCTATTACGGTGCCAGTGCCGATCTGATCCAAGGCTTTATAACTCAGCCATTAGAACAAGCGATCGCTCAAGCCGATAATATTGATTATATGACGTCGCAGTCCGTACTCGGTAGCTCGACTATTACGGTCAATATGAAGCTCAATACCGACCCGAATGCCGCGCTGTCTGACATACTGGCCAAGACTAACTCGGTACGTTCTCAGCTTCCTAAAGAAGCCGAAGATCCAACCGTAACTATGTCTACCGGTTCAACAACGGCGGTACTCTACATTGGTTTTACGAGTGATGAACTCTCTGCAAGCCAAATTACCGACTACCTTGAGCGAGTGGTTAACCCACAACTGTTTACCGTTAATGGCGTATCAAAGGTCGACTTGTACGGCGGGATCAAATACGCATTACGTGTATGGCTTGATCCTTCCAAAATGGCAGCATTAAACCTGACAGCCACTGACGTGATGACGGTGCTTAATGCAAACAACTACCAATCAGCAACTGGCCAAGCAATTGGTGAGTTTATGCTGTACAACGGCAGTGCCAATACCCAAGTAACCAATACCGATGAATTAGAAAGGTTGGTGGTCAAAACCAGTCAAAATGGCGGTTCTATTGTTCGCTTAGGTGATATTGCTAAGGTTTCACTAGAAAAAAGCCACGATGTGGTTCGCGCAAGTGCTAATGGCAAACAAACGGTTGTAACCGCCATCAATGCAGCGCCAAGTGCTAACCCGATCAACATTGCTGCTGATGTTATGCAGCTGTATCCTGAGTTGGAGCGAAACCTACCAAGCAATATCAGCATGAATATCATGTATGACTCAACCATTGCGATTAATGAATCCATTCAAGAGGTTATACACACGATTGTTGAAGCCGCGCTGATTGTATTAGTGGTTATCACGCTATTCTTAGGCTCATTGCGTGCGGTTATCATTCCTATCGTAACCATCCCTTTATCGCTGGTTGGTGTTGCGATGGTGATGCAAGTCATGGGTTTCTCATGGAACTTAATGACGCTACTGGCGATGGTATTAGCAATCGGTCTAGTGGTTGATGATGCAATCGTAGTACTGGAAAACGTCGATCGACACGTCAAATTGGGGGAATCTCCTTTCAGGGCTGCCATCATTGGTACCCGTGAAATTGCAGTACCGGTTATTGCAATGACACTGACATTGGGCGCGGTTTATGCCCCTATCGCAATGATGGGTGGTATCACAGGCTCGCTGTTTAAAGAGTTCGCATTAACCCTCGCTGGCGCGGTATTTGTTTCTGGAATCATCGCTTTAACACTGTCTCCAATGATGTGTTCAAAGCTGCTAAAAGAAAATGCACAGCCGAGTAAGTTTGAACTGAAGGTACACAGCGTACTTGATCGTATGACAGGCCGTTACTCTAAGATGCTGCATGCGATCATGGATCATCGTCCGGTTATCATTGGCTTTGCGGTCATTGTATTTTTAAGCTTGCCGATGCTGTTTAAATTCATCCCAAGTGAACTTGCCCCTGCAGAAGATAAAGGGGTGGTGATGATGATTGGTACTGGTCAATCAACGGCTAACCTAGACTACCTAAGTAACACGATGGATGACGTGAGCGGTATCTTGGTGACCCAGCCTGAAATCCAATACGCTCAATCCTTCACTGGTGTACCAAACTCAAACCAAGCATTTGGTATTGCCTCAATGGTGCCATGGAGTGAGCGCACGGCTAGCCAATCTGAGGTAACGAACCGTATCAGTGGATTGCTACAAGATATCCCAGGCATGGCAGTAACCGCGTTCCAAATGCCAGAGTTGCCGGGTGCCGGTTCTGGTCTACCACTCCAGTTTGTGATTACCACACCAAGCAGCTTTGAGAGCTTATTCGCTATCGCAACCGATATTTTAACGGATGTGAAAGATAGCCCTCTCTTTGTCTACTCTGACCTTGATTTGAACTACGATTCAGCAACGATGAAGATTCAAATTGATAAAGATATGGCGGGCGCTTATGGGGTAACGATGCAAGATATCGGTGTCACCCTAAGCACCATGATGTCGGATGGTTACGTTAACCGTATTGACCTCAACGGTCGTTCTTATGAAGTGATCCCTCAGGTTGAGCGTAAGTTCCGCTTAAACCCAGAGTCAATGAATCATTACTACGTTCGAGCCAGCAATGGTGATGCTGTTCCTCTCGGTAGCTTGGTAACAATTGATGTGGTGGCAGAGCCTCGCTCTCTTCCTCACTTCAACCAGTTGAACTCAGCGACGGTCGGTGCGGTTCCTATGCCGGGCGCGGCGATGGGTGATGCGGTAAACTGGTTTGAAAACATTGCCCAAACCAAATTACCTGCAGGCTATAACCATGACTACATGGGTGAGTCGCGTCAGTTTGTAACAGAAGGCAGCGCACTGTATGTGACGTTCGGTTTAGCACTGGCGATCATCTTCTTGGTTCTGGCGATTCAATTTGAGTCGTTAAAAGATCCATTGGTTATCATGGTGTCGGTGCCACTCGCAATATGTGGTGCATTGATTGCGCTCGCTTGGGGCGCAGCGACGATGAACATCTACTCGCAAGTGGGGCTGATTACCTTGGTTGGTCTGATTACCAAGCACGGTATCTTGATCTGTGAGGTAGCAAAAGAAGAGCAGCTGCATAATAAATTATCACGCAAAGAGGCGGTTATGGAGGCGGCAAGGGTACGTCTACGTCCAATCCTAATGACAACAGCGGCGATGATTGCAGGCCTGATCCCATTGATGTACGCCACGGGTGCAGGTGCAGCTCAGCGCTTTAGTATCGGTATTGTTATCGTTGCTGGTCTGGCGATTGGTACGCTGTTTACGCTGTTTGTTCTGCCGGTTATTTATAGCTACTTAGCCGAAAAACATAAACCAATTCCAGTTTTCCTCGAAGATAAAGATCTCGAGAAGCTGGCCCGTGTTGATGAAGCAAAAGCGGCGCACAGAGAATTAGCTAACAATAAGTAATTTCCCTGTCGTATTAACAATAAAAAGGCTACTTCGGTGGCCTTTTTTTGTACGCCATAGGCGACATCTTTGATGTGATTAAATAGAATAGTGATAAATATTCAGGAGTTTTAATTGATATGTTTGATCCAAAAAAACTAGAGCAAATTGCTAAGCAGATCCACGATTCTATGCCTCAACCAGTAAAAGAGCTTGGTTCAGACGTAGACCAAAAAGTTCGCCAAGTTATCCAAGGCCAACTCAACAAGCTAGACGTTGTGAGCCGTGAAGAGTTTGATGTTCAAACACAAGTACTGCTTCGCACTCGCCAGAAGCTCACTGAAATGGAACAAAAACTGGCTGAACTAGAAGCAAAGCTTTCAGATAAATAGTCATTTTTTTCAATCAGTTCAAGTTCGAATAAAGGCTTACCTTCGGGTAAGCCTTTATTTTTTCCTCAATCTATCAAGCCTTCACCGGTAAAATAGTTGCAAGCATAAAAAAGCCCCGAACAAATGTTCAGGGCTATTTTTATTCAGTGATGAACTGGAAGATTAACCGCCAACAGCGATACGCTTCATGTCGCTCATGTAGCTACGTAGCTCTTCACCAATGTATTCTACAGGGTGGTTACGGATAGCTTCGTTTACTTCAATTAGCTTAGCGTTATCAACTTGGTTAGATGTCTCACCTAGACCACGGCCGATGACGTCCGTTGCTACTGAAGGCATGAACTTCTCACGTAGTAGCGGTGTTGCTACGTTAGCGAATAGGTAGTTACCGTACTCAGCAGTATCAGAGATTACAACGTTCATTTCGTAAAGACGCTTACGAGCAACTGTGTTTGCGATTAGTGGAAGCTCATGTAGAGATTCGTAGTAAGCAGACTCATCAATGATGCCTGATGCCGTCATAGCTTCGAATGCTAGCTCAACACCGGCACGAACCATAGCAACCATTAGGATACCGTTGTCGAAGTACTCTTGCTCTGAGATTTCTACGTCAGAAGCTGGGTAGTTTTCGAATGCAGTTTCGCCTGTCTCTTCACGCCAGCCTAGTAGGTTCACGTCATCGTTCGCCCAGTCAGCCATCATTGTGCTAGAGAAGTGACCAGAGATGATGTCATCCATGTGCTTGTTGTAAAGCGGACGCATTAGGTCTTTAAGCTCTTCAGAAAGCTCAAACGCTTTAACTTTAGCCGGGTTAGATAGGCGATCCATCATGTGAGTTACGCCACCAAACTTAAGTGCTTCAGTAATCGTTTCCCAACCGTATTGTAGAAGCTTGCCTGCGTAGCCAGGTTCGATGCCATCAGCAATCATCTTCTCGTAAGATACGATAGAACCCGCTTGTAGCATGCCACAAAGGATAGTTTGCTCACCCATCAGGTCAGATTTAACTTCTGCTACGAAAGAAGACTCTAGGCAACCTGCACGGTGACCACCAGTACCTGCAGCCCAAGCTTTAGCGATATCCCAACCTTCGCCTTTAGGGTCGTTTTCTGGGTGAACAGCGATAAGTGTTGGTACACCGAAGCCACGTTTGTACTCTTCGCGAACTTCAGAGCCTGGACACTTAGGTGCAACCATTACTACAGTAAGGTCAGCACGTAATTGCATGCCTTCTTCCACAACGTTGAAGCCGTGAGAGTAACCAAGAGCAGCGCCTTGCTTCATTAGAGGCATTACTGTTTCAACAACGTTTGTGTGTTGCTTATCAGGAGTAAGGTTGATTACTAGGTCTGCTTGAGGGATTAGCGTTTCGTAGCTACCCACAACAAAGCCGTTTTCATCAGCATTTTTGAATGATTGACGCTTTTCATCAATTGCCGCTTGGCGTAGAGCGTAAGATACGTCTAGACCAGAATCACGCATATTTAGACCTTGGTTTAGGCCTTGAGCACCACAACCAACAATTACGATTTTCTTACCTTCAAGGTATTCAGCTTCTGTCGCGAATTCTTCACGATCCATAAAGCGGCAACGACCTAATTGGTCTAGTTGTTCACGAAGGTTTAATGTATTGAAATAGTTAGCCATTCTAGGGCACTCCTTTAAAAATAAGTCCGTAAGGTCGATATCTCTCTATCGAATGACTTCATACTAAAACAGACACTCCGTTGCTGAAAGTGATATATTCACAATTAGTTATTGCAATAAATGCAACATGGAAACGATCGCAGAACATGAACATAAAATCTCTACAATTATTTATACATTTATGCGACAGCAAGAGTTTCAGCAAAACCGCTGCTGCTATGCACGTCAGTCCTTCAGCGCTGAGCCGTCAGATACAAAAGCTTGAAGAGGAAACAGGACAAGAACTGCTAATCAGAGACAACCGCAGTGTTGATCTTACCCCAGCAGGAAAACACCTATTGCCTGTAGCATTGAGCATCGTGGGAGAGTGGCAGCAATATAACCTTCACCTGAAGGGCGGAGAGCAAGAACTTAAAGGTGAGATCCGTATATTTTGTTCAGTAACGGCTAGCTACAGTCACCTACCTGAACTCATAACCGAATTTAGGGCTATTCATCCGTATATTGAATTTAAGCTCTCTACTGGTGATCCAGCTCAATCCATCGACAAGATCTTAAACGATGAAGCGGATATCGCGATTTCAGCAAAGCCAGACATCCTTCCTTCAAGGTTAGAATTCGAAACCATCAGCGATATTCCACTGTCAGTCATCATTCCATCTGGTGTGAGTAGCTTTAGCCAACAACTGCAATCCGATAAGCCAAACTGGAATGAAGTGCCCTTTATCATCCCAGAAGCAGGAACAGCGCGTGAACGAGCCAATGCATGGTTTAAAAAGATGAAGATAAAACCCAACATATACGCGCAAGTTTCTGGCCATGAGGCGATTGTAAGTATGGTGGCACTAGGATGTGGAGTTGGCATCGCACCTGATGTGGTCATAAACAACAGTCCAGTAAGAGATAAAGTTAGCCGCTTAAAGATAGAACCTATCAAGCCATTTGAGTTAGGCGTATGTTGTAAGCGAGCACAGCTAGATAACCCTCTAATTCGAGCGTTCTGGCAAGTTGCAGAAGGGAAATATTTAGCGGACTAGTCGTCATTGTTTTAAATACAAAAAAGGGAAGAGCACGTCAGTGCCCTTCCCCTTTTATTTATGTATATCGCAGATAAGAAAAAAGCCCGCTGATTTCTCAGCGGGCTTTCTAATAGTGGTGGAGGGATAGGGATTTGAACCCTAGAACCGCTATTAACGGTTGCCGGTTTTCAAGACCGGTGCTTTCGACCACTCAGCCATCCCTCCAAAAAATTGTCATCAACAGATTAGTACACTGTAGATGTTGTTACATGTATACACAGGTAACGATATTTAAAGCCTGGCGATGTC
>NZ_JBFRVD010000028.1:0-39066 GCF_041474985.1 Vibrio sp. 10N.222.49.C9
CACCACGAGTACGAGCTAATCGGCCGTGCAACACGCACTGTATTGGATGAGTACTTCGCTGAGTTTCAAGACGCATAAGTTCAAGTCTGGCTTAGAATCAAATACATGATTTAAAGCCGATGACGTCCAACTCATTAAGAATAAGCCTCGGCGATGTCGAGGCTATTCCGACCAAATAAGCACAGTGGTTAGATCGATAAAACTTCCTATCTTGATGTTCCGTTGTGTTTATTTAGTCGTCTTATCCAAGTATTCAAATCCATTTCAAACTGAAAGAGCGACGCATGAAAAGCATTATTTCTATTCAATCTCACGTGGTTTACGGGCATGCAGGAAACAGTTCTGCGGTTTTTCCAATCCAAAGAATGGGACTCGATGTGTGGCCAATCCACACTGTTCAGTTCTCTAATCACACTCAATATCAACAAGGTTGGACCGGGCAAACATTCGGCTCAGATGATATTCGAAACTTGATTCGAGGCTTAGACAACATCAACGTACTGAAAGACTGTGGTGCGATCCTATCGGGTTATCAGGGAAGCGCAGACCAATGTAAAGCGGTTGCCGAGTCGGTTAATTTAGTTAAAGAAAAGAACCACAGTGCACTCTATGTTTGTGACCCTGTAATGGGTGACCCAGATAAAGGTTGTATCGTTGAGGATGGCGTTAGAACCGCCATTACTAAACACTTGCTTCCTATTGCCGATGTTATAGTGCCAAACCAATTTGAACTAAGTGAATTGACCGGCATTAAAATCCTCTCCCTTTATGACGCGGTTACAGCATGTAAGAAAGCATTGGAGCTTGGTCCAAAGATGGTGCTCGTGAAGCATCTTCACTCATTACCCGATGACGCGTTCAGTATGATTTTAGCAACGAAAAAGGCATGTTATTTAGCCCAACGACCGAACATTGAATTTGCTCAACAACCGGTTGGTGTCGGTGACCTTATCTCTGGCCTGTTTACCGCAGGGTTAATAAAGAGAATGTCTCCCGTAGCTGCATTCCGACATGCAAATAACGCGGTCTATGGTGTGTTGGAGCTAACTAAAAGCTATGGCACTTGGGAGCTACAAACAATCAATGCACAATATGAATTTGTAGAGCCTACCCACGATTTCAACGTGGTCAAAATCGGGTAGAGCGTTTAACTCCGATAGTGGTGGAGGGTGTACCTATTCGATGGGTCGCATCCTACAAACGAGATTACGAGCTAAGACTAAACCTAGCTATATTACTCCCAGAAAGAGACGGACTTCACTTTATCCCTATTTATTAACTTCTCTGTTTATAGCTGTTCTTTTGATTAAACAGAGTCTCTGAATCATTTTAGAGAACATTAAATGAGCCTAATTATGAACCGTCTAATTTCCTCGGGTTTTACCGTTGCTTTGTCATTACTTGTAGTGGCATGTAGCTCACCCCACACGTTGGATGTACGCGTACACAAAGACAATTACAAAGAAGTGGTTGTAGAAGAAGCGATATCAGTAAAAGAGCCATTGCGTATGTGGGCGAGTGAGAACCCAGACTTCTTATACTCTCCAATCGATCAAACAACGCCAATTAAAGTGTCAGGTGAGCAACTAAATATCTTAGCTTTGTCAGGAGGCGGCGCGAACGGAGCCTTTGGAGCCGGTATTTTGATAGGGCTGGAAGAATCTGGCCAATTGAAAGACTACTCAATAGTTACTGGCATCAGTGCAGGAGCGCTAATGGCACCATTTGTATTCATCGGCGGAGATGCATTTCCGAAGATGAAGGAGGTGATGTTAAACATCAATGACAAATCAGTGCTCGGCAAAAAGAACTTTTTAAACACCGTGTTTAAAGATGCTTTTACTGACGGTAAAAACTTGAATCAATTTATCGCTCAGGCGTTCCCTGAACCGATGATCGAGCAAATTGCTGCGCGACACCGCAACGGTAAGCGTTTGTTTATTGGTAGCACACACTTTGATTCTGGAGAGCTTGTCATTTGGAATGTGGGCGCAATTGCAAATAGTGACATGCCAGATAAGTCTGAACTTATATATAAGGTTTTAGCAGCAAGTGCTTCTATTCCTGGAGTCTTCCCACCGCAGTTTATCAATGTGAAGTACGAAGGTAAAAGTTATGAAGAACTTCACGTCGATGGTGGTTTAGCCGCTCAAGTATTTTTCAATCCATCTAACTTCGACTATCAGCAGATCTCAGATGCTCTTGGGTTAGAAAAACCACCACAGCTCGATGTTATTCGAAATGGAGCACTGAAAGCGCCGTACCACTCGCTGAGAGATAAGGGTCTAGATTTAGTAGCAAAGAGCGTATCAAGCCTGACTCTTGCTCAAACACGTGGTGATTTATATCGAATGAAATACATCTGTGAAATCAACAACATTGATATGCAATTTACTTACATCGAGCACGACTTTGGTTACGCCAAACGAACCAAAGACATGTTTGATGAACACTATTTATTAACCATATACGAATATGGTTATCACAAAGCAACTCAGGGCAAACCTTGGGTAACAGAATTACCTTAATTTAGGGATATCGTAAAATGAATAAAACAGTTTTAGCGCTACTTATCATGGCAACGTCTAGCGCTGCCATGGCACAAAATGTGACCTCAATGGAACAGCAAAAAGTCGATAACGACATGCTACAACTGGCCGACGTTCAACAAGAAGCGGCGTTGTTCATGGTTGAAGAAAATTCAGACTACGTGGAGATTGACTACATTGGTCAGTGGGTTGACGTGAACAATTACGTCACACACAAAGAAGCTAAAGAACGCCAGCTTCAAAAGACCACAAAGAAATACATTTACTCGCAAACAGGTGAAACTCTAGAATCCATCGAGCAGCGAATTGCTGAGCATATTCAAGTGGACCAACCTAGATATTTCAGTGTCGATGTTTACCGTAATTACCACGGTGATTCTGGGGACTTTAACTATCTAGCTCGAGTTATCGAATACATTTAAGTTATTCGTTTGACATCAACGATAAAACCTACTAGCTTAAGTAGGTTTTTTTGTTTCAAATTGACGAATTATTTTCACTAATATTATTCTGACAAAGTAGATATTTCGCCAACCTGTGATAATTTAAATACATAACGATTAAAAGTAAGCACAACAACATGAATTTCAGCATTGAACAACTTCTCGCGTTCGTTACCGTTTATGACCAACTCTCTTTCAGCAAGGCAGCAGTCAAGCTTAACAAGCACAGAACGACAATCGGGCAGGTTATAACTAACCTTGAAGACCAACTCGCGGTAAGCCTATTTGAAAGGGTTGGGCGCTCTGTAAAGCCGACAGAAGACGGGCATCTTCTTTACCATTACGCTAAACAAACCATTGAACAAGCTCGTACCTTCGATAAGGTAGCATTGAGCCTCTCTTATGGCGGGTTGGAAAACATCACCTTTGCTTATTCTGGTGTGATACCTCATCAAATGCTTTTGGATATTCGAAAGAAACTGCGTCGTGATTTCCCGATGATGCGAGTGAGCTTTTTAATCCGAAACAAAAAGGATATTAAGAAGGGCCTTCAAAGTGGCGAGTACCACTTTGGATTAGTCAATGTGCATGACAGCCGGGGTATACACAGCTTTGATGCGACTTTTCTAGGTCACATTGAGTTTTCCCCATTCGTTCAAAAAAATGGTGAGTTCTCATCTTTGGCGCAAGAGGATGTACTTTTAGCGTTAAGAAATTCAACGCAGTTTATCTTGAGATCGTTTATTGAAGAGGGAATGTCAGAAAAAGTAACCATCAGCTCCGATAACGAAGAAGTCGATCAATTGGCGTTAGTTATTAAAATGGTTGAAGCCGGTTTAGGGTGGGCACTGTTACCAAAAACGTTTGCTCATTCTGAATTTTCCCATTACGACATTGAACCTATACAGTCGTCTGAAATGCACCAAGGATTCAAATTCGGTTTTGCGCTTTGGTGCAATCATTCTAAGCAAGTGAAGGATGTAAAATTATCGGTTTTATCTGTTATACAAGAACATGTTGATCGAGTATTGAGTCAATATTAGCAAAGGAAGAATGTAGGTAACTTATTAATAGAGGCTCATTTATATGAGCCTTTTGCGTTTCTGTCATCTCGAAAGCTCTTTAATTTTGTAGGGCGACATCCTCTATATAGGAGTAGGGCAACACCATTATTTGGCCTATTCTATGCCCGTCGATTAAGGACCCCCTTTATTGGCAATAAGTGTTTAATTTCTATGTTTATTGCAAGGAAGCAAACTTTCGGCCGGGTTTCGTTACCCGGTCTTTTTTATGAGGCAAATTTTATGACTCGCTGCGGCGGCATTGTTCTTCTTTCCTGCTTTTTATTTACAACATCTTCTTTCGCATCGTTTTATGATCCTGTTGATGGTCAATTTGATATGGGGCATCACCTTGCGGAAAACGCATATGGCTTTTTGCCTATCCCAATTTTGATTACCGAGCCTGCGGTGGGGTACGGCGGCGGTGTGGCTGGTTTGTTTTTACATGAGACGGATGAGGAAAAGCGACAAAGAAAGCAAGCTGCTCTTTCTGCCATAGATGGTGGTGCGCAGTTAGTACCCTCAGCAATGTCAGTAGTGGGCGCAGTAGGGACAGAGAACGAAACTTGGTTTGTATTTGGTGGCCATAGACGATCTTGGATGAATGATTCCATTCGTTACACAGGAGGCGGCGGCTTTGGTGTTGCGAATTTGGATTTGTACACATCAATCAACTGGGGCCCCATAGATCATGACCTTAGAATAGGCACGTCAACTTCGGTAGCCGTACTTTCACAAAAGGTGCAGTTCCGGATTGGGCATACGCCTTGGATGTTGGGAATAAAGCAGTTATTAGCTAAGTCTGAGATTGAATTTGATAACATGGTTTTAGACCGAATTTTGGGTAACGAATCGGTTACTTCTGGTTTAGGGTTGGAGGCTGAATATGACACAAGAGATAATTTATTTTATCCAACCAAAGGTTACAAATTGTCTGCAGATTACATGGTGTACGACGATGCGATTGGCAGTGATTACAATTACCGAAATTTGAACATAGATGGCGAAGCCTATATCCCAATTGCCAATAAATGGACGTTAGGCTTGGCTGCAAATTATCAAAGCTTCGAACAGCAAGACCTGTTTGTATCACCCACAGCGAAACCGTACGTGTCGTTACGCGGGGTGTCATCTTATCGGTACCAAGGAGATGAGATTGAAACAATCCAAGGCCAATTGACGTATAGCATCACTCATCGTTGGAAGGTGTCTGGGTTTTACGGTTCAGGGGTTGCAAAGCAAGATAACGGCATAAGCCACGACAGTACCGTCAATGCCGGAGGTGTCGGCTTTCGATACCAAATCGCGAGACGTTACGGTTTGCACCTTGGGATGGATTATGCGCAAAGCCATGAAGAACGCGCTATCTACTTTAACGTAGGCAGTGGTTTCTAGAACAACGGAATAGGTTAAATTTTTCCAAGAAAAAAGGCGCTAATTAGCGCCTTTTCGTTTTCTATCACTTTCTTACAGTAAGATTACTTCTTACGGCAGAACTCAGCGATTACGTACATTGATTGACCGCCGTTTGTTTTACCAGAAACAAGCTTAGGATCGTCACCAACGCTGATGCCACGGATAACAGTACCTTGCTTAATCACTTGGTTAGTACCTTTGATTGGCAGGTCTTTGATTACTGTTACGTCGTCACCTTTTTTAAGTTCAACGCCGTTCACATCAAGAGGCTTGTCATCAGCAGACATGCCAATTTGTGCCCAAACTGATGTTTCTTCTTCAAGGTACATCATGTCTAACGCGTCTTGAGCCCAGCTTTCAGAATTCAGACGAGTAAGTTGACGCCATGCCATTACTTGAACTGGCGCTTCTTGGCTCCACATGCTGTCGCTTAGACAACGCCAGTGGTTGATATCTTTTGGATCGTCAATCTCACCAAGGCATTTGTCACATACCATGATTCCGTGATCCACTGTTACGTGGCTGTGTGGCGGTACTGCATATGCAGTAAGAGAAGAATCAGAACCACATAGTTCACATTTAGATTGGCAGCGTTCTAGCATAGTAGCTTCAGAAGACATAATGGACTCACATTTATTAGGTATTAAATTACGGGGCTATTATCCACTTTATTTGCAATAAAGAAAGAGGTCGTACGGTATTCTGTCTTGATTAATTTTAGCTGAGATCAACCAATTGTGTTTTAAGGTTCTATGCAAACGGTTAACTAGGTACGATGGGATGTCGATAGATACAAAAATGCCAGCGGTTAGGCTGGCATTTGGTTTAGTGAAAAGCTTAAGTCTTAGTTATTCCAATAAAGCATCCGGTGCTGCTGCATCAAGGCTATCCGATTCTAAGAAATCAGCTACTTGAGCTCTCATTGATAGGGTATGAGTGGCATCAGAAAGGTCTGCTTGCGGTCCGATGATCGTTGAGTGTTTAGCTATTTCGTTATATTGAACAAACACACGATTCCCAGTTGAAGGGCTAGCTTTTGTTGAGTCAGTCAATCCTAACGTCGAATCTAACCCTTCAGAGCCAACAAATGAAGCCGTATATGATAACGGTGCACCATTATCATCATTGCCATTGTTTGGTACCGTTTCATCATTTTGCGACTGGATCAACAACGTTGGATAGCTAGAGCTAATTGATGACTGGTCCTCAGTGTTTGCTATTGAATGTGGATCGACCGTGTCAATAAGGGTTTGAGCGGCGACTTTAAATGCAACTAATTCAGTTTCAATTGCTGCGGCACTAGTTGGATTTTCCTTAGCAAAAGCGGTATAGCAATCGCCATCTTCAATGTCAGCCGCAGTACAAGCTGAAGCCACTGAATCCCGATACGTTGCATTTAACTGTTTAGCTAGATTGTGTTTAATTTCGGGGCCAAAGGTTTCCGATGCGAAGAGTAATTCAGCAATGTGCCCACCTGAATTAGCATATACCGCCGAGCTAAATTTATGTGTACCAGCAATTTCAGATGTAGCTACTGACGTAAATCCAGTAATACCGCCCAATGAGTGGCCCATAAATTTAACGGTTGTGTCTTTTATATCAACTCCGGCTAATGGTGTACCAGTAAAGTCATTCCCCACTTTTTCAAGTGCCATACGAAGACCTATTACATCAAGTGCACTTTGACGGATGTTGTCACGCGCAACGGGCAAAGCGCTTAGATTTAAGTAGTACAGAGCATTATCGTTAGTTGAAATAGCACCTCCGGCAAGTGAACGAGACCCATGAATAGGGTGGTCAATTGCAATGACAGCAAGACCTTCAGCCGTTAAGTTTGCCGCAAACGCATACGCATTCTCTTTTACAGAGGTAATACCGTGTTGGTAGATTACAACCCCGGTTATTGGGTCAGTCACAGGAGTAAACAAAAGCACATCAACAGCTTCAAGTGATTTAATTTGTGGTATTGGTGAATACTGAGTGACAATGCGATCACTATCTAGAGCTGTTCCACTTGCGTCCTTTGTGAGTGTTTTTCCCATTAAAGTCGTGACATCAGCTGCGCTAAGGTTTGTTGGGTCTAATCCTAATTTAACCAACTCTCCACCAACGAAAGAACTTGTAGAGTTATCCGTTAGTGCGCTTTTTATAACCGCTAAACTGTCCAATGCTGATGCAAATGGCGTTGTAGAGAACTTAGTTGGATCGGTTTCCAAGAAATATGGGAGTTGAACAGTACCTTTAGTCACGTTTACCGACGTAGTGCTGATACCAGCGTTAGAGTAAAGGAGATTTATCCCTCCAATCAAAGTGGCATTTTCTGTTGCATCGTCATCGGCAAGATATTTTTTAAAGTCAGCATCTGCAGCGATTGCTGTAGCAAATGGTGTTGTTGATGAGGAATCTAAACTAAGATTGTAAGCGTTTGTCAGATCGATATTATTTGGGTTTGCGCTGCCATTCCAATAAGTCGAAAGTGGGGCCCCAGCATCAATCATTCCGCCAATCAACGATGCTGTAGAGGCAAGAACATCACCAACAGAAGTTGTAGTAAACCAAGCTGAATACACAATCTTTTCCGCATCAATACCAACAGCGGCAGCTATAGCTTCTTGACCTTTAATTAAAGTTTGCGCACTAGCTAAGTCACCGGTTGAATAAGTTTTAGTGGCTGTTTTGAGAGCCGCATAGCTTTGCGATGTACCTACTGGGTTACCATTTACATCTGTAACGTCATCAGTAACAACAAGCAAATATTCAGACTTCTCATCAAAAAGAGTATTAGGTGTAATTGCTAGGTTTGAGCCTACTTTGTAAACTTTGTATTCAGAGCTAGCAACAGGTGTTGGTACTTGAGCCGCTGTGGATGTGTCTGTTAGCTTTTTAGAAAGCTTCAACAATGTCACTCCGGAAGTAACAACTCCAGGAGTATCACCAAAACCGTCGCCTTCAAACTCGATGTAAATTGGCATGCTGGTCGAAAAACCATCGGCATAATTTAATGCTGCTTTTGGGTTAGAAATGCTATCGTCGCCACCTGTTGGGATCGCTAACGTGCCATCTGTAGAGTCAAATAATAGGTTATTGCTTAAAGGAACTGATGCATTACTACCTTGCAAGAGCATTTTTTGAGTTGTCGCTCTTGCCAAAGACGTTTCTAGATAGGCTTCAAGTTGTTGGTTACTTGTTACCGAACTTTCGGTGTTGTCGCCACAACCTGCTAGCAGGATCGCTGAACATAGTAGAGAGATCTTAAAGTTACGTTTCATGATACGATCCTGATTTAGTTAAAAGTGTAGTTAAGCTGAACTGAAGAAAGGTAAGCGGTACCTTCTGCTTCGAAAGTCCTTTCTTGCTGAGCGCCATTTGTCTCAGTGAACTCACCGTCATCACTTACAACAAGTGCGAATCCTGCATCGACAGTCATATTTTCGCTCCAAACATAAGTGAAGCCAGCGCTATACCACATACGATCACTATCAGGAATGCTTAAAGTTGCTTCACCAGCTTGTTCGTCATAAGCGTAACCAGCTCTTAATGTCCACTTACTGTTTAGTTGGTACGTTGCGCCTAGTGAATATCGATTGTTGTCTTCATATTTTTCAGGTTTGTAGAAGCACTGACCTACTACACCGTTGTCAGTACAATCTGGACTTGTTGCTTTTAACTCCTTAAAAGTACTCCAATCAGTTTGTTGCCAACCGTAGTGAATTGCCCATTGTTCGTTAAGTTGGTGAAATGCTGAAAGCTCCAGAATAGAAGGAAGCTCGATTTGAAGACGACCATCAACCTTGGGAGATGTTGCTCTACCTGAATCGTAGCTGGTAAATTCACCGTCATCGAAATCAAGATCAACAGAAGAGCGGTAAGCGATACTAAAGCGATTGTTTTCGTTCAGCTCATACATCGCGCCAACATTCCAACCATAGGCAAATGTTTCACCGGTCATGCCTATAAGTTTGTCAGATGGATTTCCACCAACAAAGTTAGCGAGCTCGCCTTTATGGCGAGTAAGTTCAGCTTCCGCATACACAAGGTTTAAACCTGCACCAACGCTAAATGATTCATTCACGCGATACGCAATATTTGGATTTAGATTTACAGATAAGAGCGACGTATCACCAGCCATATCACCTGCCGAGATGTCATCAGGGTAATCCGTAGCAACACCATAATTGGTGAACATACCGATACCCCAAGCCCATTTTTCGTTGATTGGGCTGATGTAATATGCGGCTGGCACGACTTGTAATGGAGCAACATCTTTTGAATGCTCGTTAGCGTCAACGTCGTAAACGTTAACCTCTGGATCAACGATAGAAACCGCGCCTGAAAATTGGGCTGTATCAAATAGGGTCATTGCGGCGGGGTTTCTCGCTAGTACACTCGCGTTATCAGCTACTGCACCTTCACCTGAAAAGGCACGACCAAGACCTGAGGCAGAATGCTCAGCAACTTGGAAACCAGCCGCAAGTGAGTTACATGCAAATAGTACTGAAAGTGAAACGAGAGAGCGTTGTATTGTTTTCATCCTTGACCCTCCTAGGGCATCGAATTTCGTTATTATGGTTTGAAAACACACTGAGCATTTTTGGTGTTGAAGCTCTAATGTAAATAGCATGTTAAATTCATGTTTTATATAAAGTCAAAGAAAGAGTTGTTATTTTGTGAGGTTATGTTTTAAAGGGGCGGCACTTTAACATCGATAATATAAGTATAATCAATAATTTATTCGTGGTTGGAGGTGTGACCAGAGTGTTTATGCATCGTTGCGGTATAAATAGTGTTCAATAGCTCAATATGTAACAACTTTGTTTCTGTTTACCACCATTCGCTAAATCGGCATAATATCGACACTCGTTAGAAGTCATTAAATTGGAATTTTAAGTTTGGAATTACTCGCGATAGAGTTTCTTGGAAAACCGCTTCGTTTAGAAGGATCAATGGCAGGGTGGCAACAGTTGTATTGGGATAACACTTTGGTATCTCAATTAGATGCGACCACAGACCAAGAAGACGCCCGAAAACACGAATTTACACTACGCGCTGGCGAAGAAACGTTGCAGTGTCACGTTGAATCGACCGTTCAGTGGCAACCGTTTGAGATGACGTATAAAGCGTCGGTGAATGGGCAAACCATTACCGAAGGCAATCGAAACACCAAAGATATTGAACAACAAACTCCTGTTGTCGCTCCTAAACCAGAGAAGCGTTTTAGCTTAATTGGGTTGGTGTCGCTTGGTATGAAAGCGCTTAAAAGCGCCAAGCTAATCAAGGTCGTACTTGCTTCTGCGAGTTTAGCGGCCTATTCATGGTTGTTTTCAATTCAGTTCGCTTTGGCCTTAATCGCCTGTTTAATGTTCCATGAGTACGGTCATATTAGAGCGATGAAATACTTCGGCATGAAAACCAAAGGGATCTATTTGATACCATTTCTTGGTGGCTTGGCGTTATCCGATGAAAAGATTAATACGCGTTGGCAAGATGTGGTTATCTCAATCATGGGGCCATTGTTCGGCCTGATATTGTCGTTAGTATTTATGGTGCTGTATTGGGCGACTGGCGAAATGTTCTTTGCCGGCCTTGCAGTATTTAATGCTCTATTAAACCTGTTCAATCTATTGCCGATTTTGCCTCTCGATGGCGGACATGTTCTTAAAAGTATCAGTTTCTCGATGAACAGCGTACTTGGCATTGTACTTTGTGTCGCGGCTGCCGTTGCTGGTGTGGTATTGAGTTATCAGTTGAATTTAACCCTGTTTGGTTTCTTATTGATCATGGGCAGTGTTGAAATACTGTTCGAATGGAAAGGACGTCATCACAGTCACTTGTTACCGTTAGACAAATACGGGCAAGTCGTGTCGTTCGTTTGGTATGTAGGTTTAGTGAGCAGTTTGATTGGTGTTATCTGGTATTTTGCATCTACTGGTGATCAGCTATTAAGCCTACCATTACAAATTCTTGGTACTTAACGAGTGAGTTTCTGTTGTTGGAATTATCCAGCTGCTTAGTGCACTTGAACTGTTAGCAAGCAAGAAACTGAAAATGCCCTAACCAATATGGATAGGGCATTTTTGTATTTACACCAGCTAGGTGATTCTTACTTAGATTACGCTTTGCAATTTGGTCTTGGTGAACCTGATTGAGGAAGCGTTTTTATCGTTGCTTGTAGATCTTTAATACGCGTACTGTGGGAAGGGTGCGTAGAAAGCAATTCTGGCGGTTGATTGCCCCCTGATGCTTTGGCCATGTTTTGCCACAAATTAACACTTTGGTTTGGATCGAACCCTGCTTGAGCCATATACTCTAAACCAACAACATCGGCTTCAGACTCTTGAGTTCGCCCATACGGTAGAATAACGCCATATTGAACGCCTAATCCTAACGCGGCCATCGTCATACCTTGATATTGTTTGTACTCTGATGCACCTAACGCGACATTAGTAATAGACAAGCCAGTATTAGCGAGTTGAGACTGAGACAGGCGCTCATTACTGTGGTCTGCAAGAACGTGTGCCACTTCGTGACCGATAACCGTCGCGAGTTGGTCTTGGTTTACTGCAACATTGAGTAAACCCGTGTAGACGCCAATTTTTCCGCCTGGCAGAGCGAACGCGTTCACTTGGTCGCTATCAAAAACCACCACTTCCCATTCACTAAAACCTTGTTTAGGAATATATTGAGTGATGCTGTTCGCTACGCACTGTACATAAGCGTTAGTTTTGGCATCTTGGCTGATGGGTTGTTCTTTCTTCATTTGTTCAAAAGACTGTGCTCCAAGCTGAGACATGTCTTTATCTGAAAAAAGCAGCAATTGGTTTCTGCCTGTCGGAGAAGCGCTACACGCGGTTAGGCCTGCAAGTGTGAGAAGCGAGGCAAACTTCATCCATGACGTCATACAATATCCTCTGTGTATTCGGTTTTTATGCATGTTAACATCAACTTGCGTAATAGCTAAGGGCTGTAAGATAACTAACAGCGGTAATATAGAAAAAAGCTATGCACGCGATAACAAGATCAATAATTAAGGAACCTATATGAGTATTTGGAAAAAGCCCGTTGACCTAGATACCTTCAACGCGACCTCAAAAAATACCTTAATTGAACACCTCAACATTGTTTACACCGAAGTAAATGACAATTCTTTGGTAGCAACCATGCCGGTTTGTCACTTTACGCACCAACCACTGGGTATGCTTCATGGCGGCGCATCGGTTGTGCTAGCTGAAACGCTTGGCTCATTGGCTGCAAACTTCTGCGTACCAGAAGGCTATTATTGCGTTGGGCTCGATATCAATGCGAACCACGTAAGGTCAATGCGTGAAGGGCATGTCATTGGTACTGCTGAGCCTATTCACTTGGGCGTCTCTACTCAAGTATGGCAGATCAATATCACTGATGATCGTCAACGCTTAGTTTGTACCAGCCGTTTAACCATTGCCGTTAAGAAACATAAGCGATAACAGACTAGGCAGTCGTACGCTGGTTTTGTCTTTAGAAGAAGTAATCAGTACTTAGAACAAGCAATCAGTATTTAAAGAAGTAACCCGAGAAGCCCATGGTCATAACGTTTAAAAGTGGAAAAGTCATCGCAACCGCACATGAATTGGTTGTTCGTTTAGATGGGGAGCATAGAGTCACGCTGCAAGCCCAAGTTGATGCAATTCAATTGATCGGAAAAGGGGCAAATGTTATTTCAGCTAACGGTTCTGAGTGTAAATGGTCGATAAAATTAGACGATGAACAGCAGCTCCGTGAAATCGCTAATGAAATTGGCTGCGATGTAATGTAATCCTTTACGGTAAAGGCACTTAACCCTTAAGATTGAATAACATCTTAGGATGTCGTACTCATAATTCACAATAAAATTGTGTCAGTAATATTGATTTTACGCCATAAAATAGGGAAACTGAATTCAATGTCCTTTGAATAAGTTTTCCTCTTTATGAGCAGCCCAAGACTTCGCGTTCAATTTGAAACCCTGTTTGAATACTTCGATGGTAAAGATTCTGATGTTCAACTCGACGACATCACGGATGTGCTTTGTTGTACCCGTCGTAATGCCCGAATGGTACTCAACAAGCTTGAAGAAGAAGGGTGGGTAGAATGGTTACCTGCAGCAGGTCGAGGAAAGTTATCTCAACTTATCTTTAAACAGAATCGTTGTGATGTCAGCGAGAACTTAGCAAGACGCTACTTGCAGGAAGGAAAAATTGGACAGGCGCTGTCAGTGCTTGATCACAATGCTGCCAAACTCACGCAAGTTATTCAAAACTACTTGGGCGTACAGTATCAAGAAGGCGAACAAGTTATTCGTTTGCCTTATTACCGGCCGCTTTCAATGCTTAACCCAACCAAATCGATGCGTCGTTCAGAGCAACATATCGCTTGTCAGGTATTCAGTGGGTTGACTCGTCTAGATGAGAATGACCAACTTCAACCCGATCTTGCTCATTCATGGCAAAAAATCAGCGATTACCAATGGCGATTCTTCTTGAGACCCGGTGTTCGTTTCCATAACGGGGAACCTCTGTTAACCAATCATGTTGTGGATACACTGCTTGCACTCGAACCTCTCAACATGTTTTCGCATATCAAAGATGTCTCTTCACCTGCAAATTGTGTAGTAGATGTTTTTCTCACACGTCCAGACAAGTATTTTCCCCTCGCACTAACGGAATCGGTCGCTAAAGTCACATTACCGATCACTTTACGTGGTGAAGACTACGATATTCGACCGATTGGAACGGGACCTTATCGCATTGAAAAGAACGACGAGAAACAACTCGTGTTAACCGCTTTCAATGGGTACTTTGGTTTCAGACCGTTAATTGATCGCGTTGAAGTTTGGGTGGTGGATGAGGCTTATTCTTCAATGGTTTACCCAAGCCTATCTAAGCCTGTTATGGCCGACCGTGGCGATAGCGATGAAGTAGAACTCGATCCTGGTTGCACGTATTTACTGCTCAATAGAAAGAAGGGTATTGCACAAGATCCCGCATGGGCACAGTTTTTATCTAACGCGTTGAATGCGGCGGATCTGTTTGTTCATATTCCAAAAGAGACTGTTATCGATTTGGGCGTGTTACACGCTTATGGGATAAAACCCGGTTGGTATGACATAAAGTTAAAAGTGCCCGTTTGTCCACCAGCAAATTCCAAACCAACGATAAGATTGGCGTATCAATGCCAACATCCAATGTTTCCAACGCTTGCCAAGGCGATTGTCACGATGCTGAAGCAATACAACGTCGATGTTGATCTTTACGGTTACGAAACCGATCCTCCGCACGCCGATGATGTTGATGTTTGGATTAACCCTATGGGCATCGCCAATAACAGAGACGACGCCTTGGCTGGCTGGTTAATGGACTACAGTTTTCTTGATGAATCTAGCCCGGCAGAGGACTTCGACCAATGGTGTCACATGATTGACCGTTGGCGTTCTGGTGAATTCGAGCAATTCCCAGCACGACAGTTAGGTAAACAACTGGTCCAAAGCAATCAATTGATCCCGATGTTCCATTGCTGGTTAGGCGTTAATAAAGATCAATGTGGTACGTTGCAAAACGCGAAATGTAATGCATTAGGTTGGTTCGACTTTAGCCAAGTTTGGGTGAAGCCTGACGTTGATTGAAATCCAAGAAAACTCAGTTAGGACCAAATAACTCATTTAGGAAAAAACGATGCAAACTCTGATGGTTACATTTATTACGCTGGTGGCATTTGCTGCTAATTCAGTTTTGTGTCGCTGGGCCTTAATGGATCAAACGATTGATCCTTTGAGCTTTTCGATCGTTCGCATCTTATCTGGTGCGCTTACGCTTCTGATTTTATTAACGTTATCTTCCCAATCTAAGTCTAAACGTGAGTTAACAAACAACACATCGGCATATGCAAAACTCAAATCACAGTTTCAATTAACATCAATACTGTCACTGCTCGTGTATATGTTTGGTTTCTCGTTTGCTTACTTAGAGCTTGGCGCAGGTCTTGGTGCGCTGGTGTTGTTTGTCGCAGTGCAATTTACGATGATTGCCGCGCACTTGCTTTCTGGCAACAGAATGTCACTCATTGAGTGGGGCGGGTGTTTGTTATCTGTGGCAGGGCTTGTTTACTTGTTAATGCCAACGGAATCGACTCAAGTACCCGACTTAGTTTCTATTATCTTGATGTCTCTGGCCGGAATTGGGTGGGGCATTTACACATTGGCAGGAAAGAAATCGTCAAACGCACTGCAATCGACCACCGCTAACTTTGGATTCAGTTCGCTAGTTATCCTTGTGGCATTGAGCTTATTAATTTTGATACCTAATGCGTTAACGCAAGTGTCTATCACTGAACCAGGTTTGATTTACGCGGTTATATCGGGCTCGGTGGCTTCCGGTGTGGGTTATAGTTTGTGGTATTACGTAGTGAAAAAACTGAATACCGTGGTTGCGTCTATTGCACAGCTTTCTGTTCCAGTTATCGCAACACTTGGTGGTGTATTACTGTTATCTGAACCTGTCACTATGCAATTTATAGTCTCATTAACCGTTATACTTCTAGGGATAAGCTTGGTTCTTGTCGCCCCTAAACTTAAGAAATAAAGAGTTCAATCATTAACTTCTATGGCTAAACCAAACAAGAAACAACCGACCAAGACGGTTCAGATTTTCTGTGCCAAATGTAAAACGCAGCTTTTTAAGTATCGGAAAGGTGGCAAAGGTGCACTCGTGAAATGTTTTAAGGAGCGTATCGTTGAAGATTTCACGACAGAGCCATGTGTGTGCCCTGAATGCGGGATTGAATTTGCGCGTGACACTTTGGTTCGAGGTACGCCAGCCTACAAGTTTGTTGGTGGTAAGGTAACGATGAAATAACCTGTCACATTAAAACGAGCAAACAATGCTGAAACTAAAAATGCCACAGCGCAGTTTGTGTGTGGCATTTCAACATTGCTTTTGATACTCAGAGTAAAGAATTGAGCTCAGTAAGCTCTGACACGCCATTGAAGCTTAAGAAGTAATAGCGAGACAATTGCGCCCGTGGTGTCACACAGCATATCTTTTTGTGCATCCCAAATATCACCTTGTGAGCCAAGGAACGCGATACCTTCATCACCACCTGCAATCTCCGCGTACCACCACTCGATAATTTCATAACCTGCAGCCACACTCATGATCGCAAATAACGCAAGGAAACATGCAAGCACCGGTTGAGCCAGTTTTTTACGAATCAAGTACTCAGCGAGTGGGTAAGCATAAAGGCCAATAGAGAAATGCGCGACACGGTCAAAGTTATTCCGTTCTGAACCTATCATGTTATTGAACCAATCAAATGGCACTTCCGCGAAGGTATATTTTGCGCCTATCGTATGCAAAATCAACCAGATAAACATCAAAACGTAAGCTGTCTTAGTGAAGGTGAGCTTTGTTGATAACCACCAAATACCCACCAATATTGCGAGCGCTGGGACAATTTCGGCAATCCACACCGCTCTTGAAGAGGGAGCGAACGCTGAAAATAGAAACACAGTCAGATACAGCGTCGTCAATGACAGCAATGGTCGATTTTGAGCAAGTGGCGTGATTGTCATATCAAGATCTCTCGTCGAAGTTTTTAATAGTGTTACACAATAATGAACAGTGTTCAATTGGGTCTTAATCACCAGATTTGTTGAAAAGTGGTGTTATCGCCCAGTATCTAGACAAACGGTTGCTAGAGTTTCACAAAAGTTTGATTTACAACAAAGCGATCCTTAAAATCGCTCTATTACTACATAACAAGAAAGAAAGTCATGAAACTGGAAACTGTCGATTACCTTGCTGACGACGCAGCAGAACAATTTGTTCGCTCTCTACGTGAAACTGGTTTTGGTGTTCTTAAGAACCACCCAATCCCGAAAGAGCTTGTTGAGTCAATTTACGAAAACTGGTACCAATTCTTCATCTCTGAAGAGAAAGAGAACTTCCAGTTTAATGTTGAAACACAAGATGGATATTTTCCACCTTCAGTGTCTGAAGTTGCTAAAGGCCACACTGTAAAAGACATCAAAGAGTACTTTCACGTATACCCTTGGGGCCAAATCCCTGAACAGCTGAAAGAACAGATTCTAGATTACTACCAACGTGCGAATGCTTTTGCTCAAGAGCTGCTAGGTTGGGTTGAAGCTCATGCTCCTAAAGAAGTACAAGATAAATTCTCTATAGCGTTATCAGAAATGATCAACGGCAGTGAACAGACTCTGCTTCGTGTTCTTCACTACCCTCCAATGCAAGGTGATGAAGAGCCAGGTGCAATCCGCGCTGCGGCACACGAAGACATCAACTTACTGACGGTTCTTCCTGCTGCAAGCGAGCCGGGCCTTCAAGTTAAAGCTCAAAATGACGAGTGGCTAGATGTTCCATGTGACTTCGGTAACATGATCATCAACATCGGTGACATGCTTCAAGAAGCATCTGGTGGTTACTTCCCATCGACAACTCACCGTGTAATCAACCCATCAGGTGAACGCCAAGAGAAGTCTCGTATCTCTTTGCCTCTATTCCTTCACCCGAAACCAGAAGTAGTGCTATCTGAAAAGTACACAGCAAACGAATACCTAATGGAACGTCTAAGAGAGCTTGGCGTTATCTAGTCAGTTCAATGCTTCGTCCCTAAAATTGGGATAGATGTGAAAGGTCAGCTAAGTCGCTGACCTTTTTTGTATCCGTACCAAAGAATTGCGGCTTTATTACTAACGGTTGTATTCAACGAAGTGGTACTCAGTTTTGACGATAAAAGGTGCCTTTAAGCCAAACGTTAGAAAGTTGTTTGTCCTTAAGCTCGACAAATCTTAGAAAATCGCTTTCAATTAAAGAAGATACGCAACGGATGCGAAACAGGTTACTTATAGTATCCACAGTTCTAGAAATCCATTAATTCAGAGAAGCTAACTGAGTCAACTATGTCGAATTATCAAGATGTGAGAGCAAACTTTCATTGCCATATGGAAAACCCATTGCTTTGGCCGATAATGGAAGTGCTTAAGCAAAAGCCAAGCGGATGGAAAGTACACACATTGGCAGCTCATCTGAACGATCTTGGGTTTGTGCCAGTGTTGGATGCTGTGCCTGAGAAAGAGTTGTTTAAAAAGAACTTCCTTATCATGAATGCGCTTTATCAGCTTCAAGAAACCTTACACCCAGATGGTTGGCTCCAAGTCCAAGCGATGGACATCGAATTGATGAATGGTCGTTATCACGGAAGCAGTCACAGCATCGATCATCAAGACCCACTTCGAGAATACTACATTAATTGGGTTAACTATGAAGCGGATGAAGGTGAAGTCAAAAGGCTGTTGAACGAATTTTGGACTCGGTATAGAAAGTATGTGGGTGGTGATGAACTCGATATGGATCGAAGTCGAGCATTGAACCTGTTTGAGTTACCTTTAGGCGCGACACACCATGAAATTAGAAAACGTTGGCGACAACTGGCATTGAGATGGCATCCGGACAGAGACGAAGGCAACACCGCAAAATTTCAGACGCTCTGTGAAGCATGGCATGTATTAAGAAGCCCATAATCGAGAGGCATTTCTAGCTGTCTAATTGCTCAGAACCCTAAAACGGAAAGCCCCACATTGTGAGTGATACAAGTGGGGCTTTGTCGTCATTACGTTATGTTTTGGGTAACTACGTTATGTGCTGTAGCGACTTAAGTTATTGGTGTTAGGAGTGATCTTTGCTCTCGCCACTTTTATGTTCAAAGGCATAGTCGAGTACTTTACGGATATAAGGCGCACCGACTTTTGAACCGCCGTTACCGTGTTCAATGACCACAGTTGCGACATATTCAGGGTGTTCATACGGTGCGAAAGCCGTGTAAAGCGCATGGTCAAGCAAGTGTCTAGCGAGTTTCTTCGAGTTGTAGACCTGGTCTTTCGCAAGATCAAAGACTTGTGCAGTTCCTGATTTACCGCCGCTCGTGTATTCAGTTCCCTTAAATGCACGTCTGCCGCTGCCTCGATTACCGTGGTTTACGAGTCGCATCGCATTGATTGGCACATCCCAAATTCTATCCGGTACTTCGGTGATTGAGGGCATTGGCTCCGGTTCGACAAGTTGTTGTGTACTGAAATCTTCACCATGATCTAAGGTGGCTCTTAAGATATGAGGTGGCATCACCTTACCATGATTAACCAATACTGACGTTGCTTTAGCAAGTTGCATAGGTGTCGATGTCCAATAACCTTGGCCAATACCAATCGGAACTGTGTCACCCTGATACCAAGGGGTGCGATAACGCATCATCTTCCATTCTCGAGTCGGCATGTTGGCGGTACTTTCTTCATAGATATCAATGCCTGTCGGTTCACCAAATCCAAATCGGTTCATCCAACTTGAAATTCGGTCAATACCCAAATCGAAAGCGGTTTGATAGAAGAATGAATCTACCGACTCTTCAATGGCTTGAGTGACATCGACAGGTCCGTGACCCCAACGTTTCCAGTCACGCCACGATTTAGAGTTTCGTTTAGAGCCAGGAATTCTCCAAACGCCATGGTCGTTACGGATGGTATCTTCAGAGATGACATGTTCTTGCAGTCCTGCCACAGCCATAAATGGTTTAACGGTTGAGGCAGGAGGATAAACGCCTAGAGTGGTGCGGTTAACCAACGGGTGAGCCGGATCATTCAATAAACGTTGGTAGTTCTTACTCGAAATGCCGTCGACAAATAGGTTAGGGTCGTAACTCGGGCTTGATGCCATCGCCAACACGCTGTTGTCTTTCGGATCGAGAATAACCGCGCTTCCAGTTCGGTGATCAAGTTGCTCAAAGACGTATTTTTGCAGCTCAAGGTCAATATTTAACACGATATCTTTACCAGCTACTGGCGGCACGTACTCAATGGTTCGGACTATTCGCCCACGGCTGTTTACTTCGACTTCTTGATAACCTTTGGTGCCGTGCAGAATATCTTCGTAATAACGTTCAACACCCAGTTTTCCTATGATTGTTGTAGCTTGATAATTCGCTTCTATCCCTTGTTCTTCAAGCTTTCTGAGATCGCTATCATTGATGTGCGCCACGTAACCAAGAACATGGGTAAGCACCTCACCATTCGGGTAAAAACGCTTTAAGCTGGTATCGATAGATAAGCCGGGGAACTGGTACTGGTGCACGGAGAACTTGGCGATCTCTTCCTCCGTTAAGTTCTCTAGAATAGTCACAGATTTAAAACGGCGGGTGTTGTGATAGCGTTTTTTGAAACGAGCGATCTGCTCTGCATCACGGGGGACATATTTGTCTAGCTTGGCGAGCATTGCATCGACATCATCGGTTTGCTCAGGAATCATGGTTAGATCAAAGACAAGCTTGTTCTCTGCAAGTAACACGCCGTTACGGTCGTAAATAAGTCCACGAGTAGGGGCGATAGGTAATACTTTGATTCTGTTGCCATCGGCACGAGTTTGATAGCTTTTAAAATTTTCAACTTGAAGTCGGTATAGATTGCCGACTAAGACAAGAGTGAACATCAAGATCCCACAAAACGCGACGATTACGCGGTTTTTGAATAGGTTCACTTCGATTTTATGGTCACGCATCTTAACGCGTTTATGATTCATTGAAGCCTCAAGGGTCTGTTACATTTGGTTACACTTGTCGAATCGGGACTTTATCTGAATATCACTAGGGTTTTGTAAAAGCTGTGTCATGTTTTGAGGGATCGACAGCATTAGATGGCGGTAAACAGTGCCTTTAATTTTCTCATTACAAAAGATGATAAGTAATTGATGTAAAGATTGGTTTTATGAATTTATAAAGTTCAAGAGTTTTGACGACACTAGGGGTTAGGTCAAAAGAGGTTAGATAAATTTACGGCCCTCAGA
The DNA here is from genome assembly GCF_041474985.1 of Vibrio sp. 10N.222.49.C9. Classification (NCBI taxonomy): domain Bacteria; kingdom Pseudomonadati; phylum Pseudomonadota; class Gammaproteobacteria; order Vibrionales; family Vibrionaceae; genus Vibrio; species Vibrio sp. 10N.222.49.C9. Next base: position 21,330 of record NZ_JBFRVD010000028.1, read on the forward strand.
ATGAGAGCCGTAGAAGGTTAATTTGCTTATTTAGTGGCTTAGAAGCTTTAGTAAATTAGAAGATTAAAACTTCAAAAACCTAGAAGCACAATAAATCCGATATTTAACGAAATCAGTTCGAAGGCTTGAACTGAGATTTACGCATACGGTTCAGAGCAGCCATCACATCTAACGTTCTTGGTTTCGCTAGGTCACCGTAGTTAGGCATGTTAGCGTGCCATTCGTTTTCTAAAATAGCGTTAAACTCTTTAGCAGGGTTGTTTGACCAACCTGGAGTTTGTGCGAATTGGAACCAAGCCCAACCGATCGCATTCACTTCAGACGGTGATTCTAATTGCTCAAGCGCAGAAAGGTCTGCAAACTCTTTACCAAAACGCAGTGACTCTTTGCCTTTAGCATTAACACGGAATTTACCGTCAGTCAGAATGTTCATCAGTGAAGCACGGTTCAATGAACGCGGTACAAACGTTTCTAAAGCAGTTTCACATTCGTTAGTACGCTGAGTAGGGTGCTGAGCAATCACGTCTTTTGCTTTTTCAGTCACATCTACCGCTTGGTAGTCGTGCATTTGAATCACAGTGTTCGCGACATCTAGGTAATCACCAGAGCCACCCATTACAACAATGGTAGAGATATCCATCTCTTCACGAAGCTGACCAATGCGGTCGACAAGTGGTGTGATTGGCTCATCGCCTTTTGACACTAGCGCTTGCATACGCTCGTCACGAATCATGAAGTTAGTCGCTGACGTATCTTCATCGATAAGTAGAGTTTGAACGCCGGCTTCAATCGATTCTTGTAACCAAGCCGCTTGAGACGTAGAACCTGACGCATCTTGTGTGCTGAAGTCAGATGTGTCTTTCTGCATTGGTAAATGGTTGATGTAGTTTGACAGGTTCAAGCTGTGCACACATCGACCATCTTCAGCGCGGATCTTCATCGTATCAATCGCAGTTACAATGCCTTCGCGACCGTCACCAGGAATATGGTTGTAGATAGAACGTTCAACGGCGTTCAACAGTGTCGATTTACCATGGAAACCACCACCAACGATCAGCGTAATGCCTTTTGGAATGCCTAGGCCGGTCACGTCACCTTGGTTTGGAGTATTTAACGTAACACTCAATGATTCTGGAGCCGCGAAAGGTACCGCGTCTTTCATTGGAAGGTCGCAGTTACCCGCGATACGAGGTAACACACTGCCGTTTGCAACGAAAGCGGCTAGGTTGTTTTCATCCAATTGAGCACGCAGCGCTTCTTGGTCTTCAATCGTTTCACAATGTTTGATCATTGCATCGATGTTTAACTCACGCTCAAGCGTCGCGCGACGAATAAACTTCGGTAAGTAGAAAGTGATGATGTTGTTCGCTTTCTTAGCAAGAATGCTACGACCATCAGCTGGTAAATTAATACGGAAACGAATTTCGATGCCGTGGTCTGTGAATACAACAGCTGTGTTGTCTAATACGGTTTGACCCGTCAGCGCGATAGAAACGGTCGACTCTTGTTTCGCGAACTCAGAGAAGCTACGTGCGATAAAGTCACGAGCGGCTACTTGGTATTCGTAAGATTTTTCTTTCAGCCAATCTAACCCGGTCAAAGACCACGCGCGCGTTGCACGAAAACGAGAAGCTGACGCGTATGGGTCACCTTGGATGTGGTCGATGTGTAATTCAAAATCAGCAAAGTCGTATTGACCTTTAATTTGTTGATATGCACGGTAGTTTTGTTTTTCGAGCTTTTTAAGCTTTGCAGTCAACTGATCCATAACGAGGAATGCCTATATAAGGGGAAAGATAAAAACAGAAAGGCGGCGATTATAAAAATCACCACCTTTAGAGTAAAGAGAAAGTAGGCCTAAATCCAAAACTAACTGCTCTTTTTCGCTTTAAGCGTAACGAGTTGTCCCCAAATAGTTTTGATTGATTAAGCTGTGTTCGAATTCTTGGCTCGGCATTGGTCTTCCGTAAAGGTAACCTTGGCCCACATCGCAGCCTTCGTTAATAATAAATTGCTCCTGAACCTCCGTTTCTATGCCTTCAATCGTCACTTTTAAGTCGAGCTTTTTGGCAATTTGGACAATAGAACGAACAATTTCCGAGTCTTCGTGTGAGTTGAGCATTTGGTCGATAAAGCTCTTATCAATCTTAATGGTGTCGAATGGGAACTTCTTCAGATAACTGAAGGAGGCGTAGCCCGTACCGAAGTCATCTAGTGACAATGTAACGCCAATATCGTGCAAAGATCCCAAGGTATTCTTGGCAACCACTTCATCTGCTATCAGTCCACTCTCCGTAACTTCAAGTTCTAAGAAACGAGGCTCTAAATGATAGGTTTCGAGTAGGTGAACCACTTGTTCCGCAAAGTGTACGTTCTTGAGTTGAATTGCAGACACATTCACAGCCATCTTGAAATCTTCAACGTATTCGGACCACTCTTTGGCTTTTTCAATCGCATTGCGTAAAACAAAGCTGCCCACTTCGAAAATCAAACCGTTTTGTTCAGCCATGTGGATCAGGGTTTCGTTAGAGATATCACCCAAAACAGGATGTCGCCAACGAAGCAAAGCTTCAGCACCGACCCAGCGATGCGTCAACGGGCTAACTTTGGGTTGAAAGTAGAGCATAAGGTCATCATTACGAACGGCTTGAAGCAAATAGCCTTCGATCTTATTAATGTGAGTTTGTTCTTCGGTATGGGATTGAGAGTAGTAAGCGAACTTTTGTCCTGAATCTTTGCAGGCTAACATCGCTTCAGAAGATTTCTGCAGAATGCTTTCCGCGTCATCTTCGTCGTTCGTAATTGCAATCCCAATAAACGCGTGCAAATGCACTTTGTCACTTTCGATGTCGAATTCTGAATGACCAACTTTAACGAGCGTCTGGCAAAGTTCTTCAAGGCGATGGTGTAAATCTTTAACGCTAAACGCCAATACGAGGTCAACCGAAGTAGGGCGTGCAGTTAATACATCGATATCAGAAATACAGTCGATGCGTTTTCGGTATTCAACAAGCACTTGGTCTAACGCGTTATAGCCGTAGCGTGCTTGTATGCGTCTACCGTTGGTAAAACCAATATGAACGACTGCAAATGAGCTGTCTGTCAGCCTTCTCTGTGACAGTAGCTTGTGGTTTAAGCGAGATTCAAATGCGTTTCGGTTTAAAAAGCCGGTGCCGAGGTCGTGATTCTTTTGGAAGTTAATCTTCTGTTCAGCCGCTTTTCGTTTATCAATTTCTTGATTCAACGAGTAATTAAGGCTCGCGAGATCTTTAGTGCGATTGTAAACGCGGTTTTTTAGGTCGCGATTCATTTGGGTAAGCTTGGCGTGTTGGAATAGGGTTTTAAGCTGAGATTCAATCGAAGTCCGAAAGCTCTCTAACAGTTTGATATAAGTAGGGGTGTAGTGATTCTCTTTCGAGTCCAAGATACAAATGGTGCCAAACAGTTCACCGTTAGGCCAAAGTAATGGAATACCACAATAGGAGACTAAGCCGAGTTTGATGTCTGGGTTGTTGTCCCACTTAGGATCGGCAAGCGCGTTAGGCACAAGAAGCTGTCGTTGAGTTTCCATCACTGTTTCGCAGTACAGCCCATTCCCCAGCGTTTCAGAATCACCTTTGTTGTATGGGTTGTTCTCGCTACGACTGGTTGAAAAAACTTCAATGTAATTGGCGTGAACACGCATGATTAGTGCTGCGGGCACTTGAGTAATTTGAGCTAAGAGGTCGACAATATTCTGCCAACCGTGCTCCATATCGTCTGGGATATCTAAATCGAGAGTTTTTATTTTCTTCATATGACTCCGAGTCAATTATGCTAAATGCATCAACACATCCTGTGTTAATTATGATGAACCAAAGAAAACTGTGAATCTTACGTTAACTAAGTATAAGAAATGTTGCACGAAAAAACCTCCGCAATTATGCAGAGGTTTTCAAATGTGAATCCGGGTCTCAGTAATGAGATAATTTTAGATTAAGGCTTTAACTTTATAAAATCTTCTGTATTAAGTTTCTGGCTATAATCTACCGATGGTTGAGCAAACCCATTTAATTGTAGAAATTCTTCTTTAAACCCTTGGTAATCCCCTAAGGTTTGGAAGTTATTTTCGTCCATCTTTTCTAGCAGTTCAGTTACGTGCGCTTGGGTTTCTGGGTCTAATTCCCAATCATCCATACGGATCAATCGCTCACCATCAAGTGGTACTTTGGATTGACCATAAAGTTTACTGCCAAACAGACGCTGCATTTGTTGGATACAACCTTCGTGGGTCTCTTTCTCTTTCATCACCTTATACAAAGCAAGTAAGTAAGGGCTTAATCCAGGGATGAAAACGCTCGCTTTAGTGACTAGGGCTTTACATACCGCCGCGTAAGCGTTGCCATCAAAGTTAGCTAACTCTAGATTAAGAGCGTGGCTGGTTTGGTGAAGGTCGATCTTAGCGCGTCCCAATGTACCGTCTAAATAGATAGGATGTGTGACTTCTGGACCCACATAAGAAAACGCGATTGTCTTACAACCCGGAGCAATAGATTCTGCGTTGATGAGCTCATCTATCCATTGTTCCCAATCTTCGCCTCCCATCACTTTGAGTGTGCTTTCGGCTTCTTCTTCTGTTGCAGCGTCGAGCGTGTTGGTCACCCAGTCGTCGTGCTCAAGGGAAATCGTCGCGCCAGTAACGCTTTCGCCAATCGGTTTAATAGCTGAGCGCCAAAATTCATCGGAGTCTGGTTTTGGTCTCACACCTGCGGCTAAGCTGTAAATGATGAGATCGACTTCACCTTCGAAGTAGGTTTCAATGGCTTCGACAACTTGTGAGCGTGTTTCTTGCGAAAATGCGTCGCCAACGATGTTGATAGCAGTGCGTTGCTCTCGTTCGGCTTCTTTTTTGAAGTAGATGTTGTTGTACCAACCAGCACTACCTAGGGATTTTTCGTTTGGACCGCGCTCGAATGAGACGCCGATAGTGTCAGCTTTTGCGCCGCCAAAGGTAAGGGCAATACGAGCGGCAAGGCCAAAGCCTGAGGAAGCGCCGATAATCAGTACTCGTTTAGGGCCATCTTTGATTTGCGGCGCACTCTTAACAAACTTGATTTGTTGCTTTACGGCTTCTTGACAGCCAAGAGGGTGAGCGCTTTTGGCTACCACACCCTTGATAACAGGTTCGATCAGCATAAATAACCTTACAGTTAACGGTGATATGCACTCAGGCTAACGTAAAGCTGTGTAAAATTTATTGAGCTAGACCATTAAAACTTAAAGATACTGATATAATTCTTCGGCGACGAATTCAGCAATCCAAGGTTGAGCTTCTGGTTTTGGATGCAGTCCATCGTTCATCATCCACTCAGGTTTGAGGATGATATGCTCTAGGAAAAACGGCAAAAGTGGCACGTTTTGTTGATCAGCAAGCGCTGCAAAAACGTATTCAAACTGCTGGTTGTAACGCTTTCCGTAATTTGGTGGGATTTTAATCTGCATCATTATAGGTTTGGCGCCCGCAGCTTTTATCTGCTCAATGATCTGCTCAAGATTTGCAGACATCAGCTTAGGTGGGAAACCACGAAGTCCATCATTCGCACCAAGTTCGATAAGAACGGTGTCTGGAGCATGTTCTTCAAGTAGTTGAGGCAAACGAGCTAAACCATTGCCCGTTGTGTCACCAGAGATACTCCCGTTAACCACGGTAACCGCTTTATCATGTTTTGCTAGCGCGTCTGGCAACAAACTTGGCCAACTCTGTTTGATGTCCATGTTGTAACCAGCACTCAAACTATCGCCAAGTACCAATAACTTTGAATCTTGAGCTGACGCAGAGCCTTGAGCTAAAGAAGCGGTTGAAAATAAAATAAAAAATAAAAAGGAAATTAGTCGAGTCATGCATACATCCATCATTAAAGCAGAAGCTGTTTCCAAGACAGTGTCTACTAATCAAGAACATTTAACAATCCTAGAGCGCGTTGATATCGATATTCGTGAAGGCGAAACGGTCGCGATCGTAGGCACGTCTGGTGCAGGTAAATCGACCCTAATGACGCTGTTAGCTGGTCTTGATGTACCAACGAAAGGCGAAATCAGTTTATTAGGACAGCCACTTTCACTGCTTGATGATGAGGCAAGGGCTAAGATCCGCAGTGAATCGGTAGGGTTTGTATTTCAAAGCTTCTTGTTAATTCCAAGCCTTTCTGCGCTGCAAAATGTCACGTTACCTTGTTTGTTGAAGGGAGCAGACGAAGACATCGAACGCGCGACTGCTCTGCTTGAATCAGTAGGCTTGAAAGACAGGCTTGATCACTTGCCGTCTCAACTATCGGGTGGTGAGCAACAAAGGGTCGCGTTGGCGCGCGCATTTATGATTAAGCCAAAAATTCTTTTTGCCGATGAACCCACAGGCAACCTAGACCAACAAACGGCTGCCAAAATTGTCGAGTTGTTGTTTGAATTGAACTCATCCCATGGCACAACGTTAGTTTTGGTGACACACGATCCTAAGCTTGCACAACGTTGCCAAAGAACACTTAAGATGCATGTCGGTCAGATAGAGGAAGTCTAAATTGAATTCATCAAACGGACTGAATAAACGCCTGTTTTCATGGAGTATCGAAGAGATTCGACACGGTCAGTTGTGGCCAGTTTCAATCGCTTTAACGCTTATTATTGCTTGTGTATTTGCATTGTCGGCGCTGGCCGAACGTATGGAACAGGTAATTGTTAAGCAGGGCAAAGATGCGCTTACTGCCGATAGCGTGTTTATCTCAGCAAACCCTGTTCCACAATCCTTGTTAGACCTCACTCAAGTTGAACAGTTAGAAAGCTCTCAGTTGACTCGTTTTTCAACCATGGCATTCAGTGATAACTCAATGCAGTTAGTGACGGTAAAAGCAGTTGAAAGTAATTACCCATTACGCGGTGAAATGATCTTAGAGGGCGCTGATAAAGCATCAAGTAACCATGTTGAGCCAGGGGAACTTTGGTTAGACGAGCGTATATTTGCACAGTTAGAGGTTGAGATTGGTGACGTTGTCACTATTGGCGATGCCGATTTAGCGATAACTGGACGAATCACTCAAGAACCAGGCTTAAGCTTTAACCCATTCCAACAGATGCCAGCCGTTCTGATTCATACAAGCGATATTGATGCCACGGGAGCGATTCAACCGGGCAGTCGTGTTAGTTTTAGGCTGTTTCTCAACGGTGATGATACAAAACTGCAAGCCGCGCAAGACAGCGTAGAATTAACACCAAGCGATCGCTGGCGTACTCAAGATTCTGCGAGCCGTACTAACGACATGTTCGAAAGCACGACTCAATATCTTTCGTTAACCGTTGCAATTGTTGTGATTATGGCTGCGACCACTTTGGTACTCACTTGCCAACATTATGTTGCGAGTCGCCGTAAAACCATCGCGATGCTTAAGAGTTTAGGTGCAAGCAAGCAGTGGATCGTTAAATGGTTGTCTGTACAGGTATCTCTATTAGTGGTTATCGGTGCAGTACTGGGAATAACTATCGGTATCGGCTTAGAGTTTTTGCTTCGTATACCTCTGGGCGACTTATTACCAACGCCACTTCCTAGCTATGGTATTGAACCTGCGATCTTGGCGATTTTATCAAGCATCTTAATTGGTGTTCCTGCTCTTGGTATCCCGTTAATTGGCTTGGTCAATACCTCGGCAATCAGCGTTATTCAATCAAGTCACCAGTCTAATGAAAGCTACAAGAAATATTTGTTGTTACTGGTACCGACTATTCCAATGATGCTGATGTATGGCGACAATCTATTGGTATGGATAGTTCTAGCGGGTATCGCTTGCCTGTTCTTAGTGCTTGCGGTCGTTAGTACGCTTGTTCTGCGTTTGGTTAGTAAGTTGCCGACATCTACGTCTATGCGTTTAGCATTGAGTCGAATTAATCGCACACCTTTAGCAACTGGGATTCAATTTGGCTCTTTAGCGCTTTCACTGATGTTGCTGTCTATCATCTGGTTGGTAAGAAGTGATTTACTGTCAGATTGGCAGCAAACCTTGCCAGAGAACGCACCGAATGCGTTTGCACTTAACATTGCAAGTTATGAAAAAGACAGTTATCTCGAGACGATTGATGCAAACGAAGTAGAGCGTACTCAAGCGTTTCCAATTATCCGAGGACGACTGACGACGATAAACGGTGTTGAAGCGTCGGAATACAGCGATACCTCAGGCGAAACAGATGCACTAAGTCGAGAGATCAACTTCACTTGGGGAGATAGCTTGCCCGAGTACAATGAAGTGTTAGAAGGTAACTGGACGCAAGAGCATGGCGTATCTGTGGAATCGGATGTCGCGGAGCAACTGGATCTAAAGATTGGCGATGAGCTGTCATTCACAATCAACAGCCAGAATGTTTCTGCCAAGGTGAATAGCATCCGCAAAGTCGAGTGGCGAGAAATGAAGCCGAACTTCTACTTCATTTTTACTCCAGATGTCTTGAGTTCAATCCCTTCTACTTGGCTCGTGAGCTTCAGATTAGAAGAACAACACAATCAGATGCTCAATGAACTCTCTCGAAATCATCCAACCGTGAGTTTGATGGATATTCGCAAGATGGGTAGCAAGATCCAAGAGTTGCTTAAGCAGATTGTTTGGTCGATTACCGTACTTGCGGCGTTAGGTGTGGTGGCGGGGCTGTTGCTTATCTTCACTCTATTGCGATTGAGCTTATCTCAAAGACAACAAGAGATACGCTTGTATCGAACATTAGGCGCGAGTAAGAAGCGAATTCTCAATACTATTTGGTGTGAGTACGGTTTAATGGCGTTAGTCGCAGGCTCAATTGCAGCCCTTGGTTCTGAGCTCAGCGTGGCAGGAGTGATGAACTTTGGTTTTGAGTTACAACCTTCACTTCACCCGATGTTGTGGATAGCGCTACCGGTGCTAACGTTCATCACATTAGCCGCGGTAGTGAATAGCTTAATCAAACGTTTGTTGGCACCAGTAAACAAGGATTTTGGCTAGTCGTTAGCGAGATCTAGCCAAGCGCTTAAAACGGTCTAAAAGTGAGATTATTTATACTTAGTCATGCACTATTTATAATACGTCGCTTTAGACCGTTTTTTATTTAACCAACCGGTAGCATAAGTAAAAAATATCGCACCTTAGATTCCACTGTTTTTAGCATTTTTTAAAACTAATTACCCAATAATGCCGATTTAATGAACAGCGGTTAGTCCCTGTAAACAAAGGGTTTGCGCAACTTAGCAAGAACGTTATCAACAGTTATCCACAAAAACGGTGGATAACTTTAGGGATAAGTTAACCGCTATGTTTTAAGAGTACTGAGGCAGCCTTTATGTGGCGTCACTTAGGACAAATTTGACTGTTAGAATAACCTTTAAAACCCTATCTGGAGTTATTGAGTCAAGAGATTATTTATGTTTTTTACATAGATATTAAATCCCGCCTATCTAAGACCTTGATAAAAATGTGTTTTAATTCATCGCAGAACAAAAGTAGAATAGAGGCAGTTAATCCTATTCTACAGAACACGATGAACCACAACAAAACGGATACAAATCAACCTTCTATTGCCATTGTTGGTGGTGGTATTGCCGGAACAACGAGCGCGATTCACTTTAGTGAGTTGGGTTTTAAGGTCACTATCTTAGAAAAAGGGCCGAGTTTGGTTAATGGTCCACCAATTTGCCACCTGCACGCTGGCGGCAATTTGTATCGAGATATTTCTGTAGAGCAGTGTCTTCAATTGCTCACACAGTCAATTGATACCGTCCGCTTATTCCCTCATACGATCAATATTCGTCCGACAATCATCGCCGTTCCGCACAGTGATGGTGGAGAGCCGTTGGATCTGCTTCCTCGTCTCAAGATAATCAAAAGCGCTTATGCCGATCTTGTTAAACAAGATAAAAGCAACCAAGTGCTCGGTGATCCGGAAGAGTATTATAAGCTGTACAGCAAAGAAGATTTATTAGCACTTTCTGCGAAAACACAGCCTCTGAAACCAACATCGCTTGATGATTGGTGTATTCCTTTCGCCAAGCATACGGATTTAGAGACCCTAAAGTATCCTGTTGCGATGGTCCAAGAGTATGGCTGGAGCGTATTCCGACTTTCTGCGACCGCTCAACTCTCTTTGGGGCAACAAGCTAACTGTACTGTGTTAACCAACAGCCGATTACAATCTGTTGAGTCGACAGGTCAAGGTTGGTCTTTGACTTATACCGATGCCGAAAACCAAAGCTGCCAACTAACGACCGATTACTTGATTAATGCGAGTGGGTTTGAAACGGGTATCGTAGATGACTTTGTTGGCTCTAAGCAGCAAAGACTTGTTGAGTTTAAAGCTGCATACGTTACAGAGTGGCCATATTCGCAAGAATGTAAGGAAGAGTGGCCAGAAGTTATCTTCCATGGCCCGAGAGGCACACCGCAAGGCATGGCGCAATTAACGCCGTATGCTGATGGTGTGTTCCAACTTCACGGCATGACAGAAGGGATTACTCTGTTTGAGGGTGGGCTTGTTTCATCGTCAACAGACTCGTCACAGCCACAGTTGCCTTCGAAGCTGCTTAAGAAAATCGTATCGGGTTGGAGTGAAGATCAGCTTGAATTAAGAACTCGCGCGGCAATAACGCATATGTCTCAGTTCATCCCAAGTTTCAGTTCTGCATTGGTCGGTGGTAAACCTTTGTTTGGTGCACAACAGATTCCGGGAACCGATCCAAGCTTAAGAGCTTCAGACGTTTCATTCTGTGGGGATCGCTATGCTCGACTTGAAGTAGTAAAAGCTTCTTCAACATTAGAAGCGGCACAAAAGGTCGCTGAGCAATGGTTTGATGTATCAGAGGCGGCATCTATTGAAGACACACACTCAGTGACAATGTCACTTAATCTAAATGATATTGAAAACAGAGCGATAGATTTGACACAAGAACGTGGATACCCAGAAGCGCTTGCCAAGGTGTCAGGTCAAGATCACGCTTAATAGCCTATAATTGGTCTATCATCATCGACTGCGTTTAATTTCTTCAATTCGGCTTACTGTAATAGGTAAGCCGAATCTTCATTTCAACATCTGCTTAGATACCGAACCTCATCTAAATGACATCTTCCTAGTTGATTATTCTCAGCTACATAGCATTTAGCACATAACACATCGCAAAAACTAATAGCCGAAAAACTGAGCCCATTGGCACCAAACATCTTGTAAGCCCAAGCGATCGCCCTTGCTGAACGATATCGCATGTCCAGGTTTTGCTTGCGCCAAGCGTGGTAAATCGATTCTGGCGACACATCCTATCTTCGGATAACCACCTATGGTCTGTCTATCATTAAGCAGCACGATAGGCTGTCCATCTGGTGGAATTTGAATCGCACCTAGGGCAATGCCTTCTGACAATAGCGAAATGTCAGGCGAGTCTACGGGCTCGCCACTGAGTCGATAACCCATCCGATTAGAGTTTTGGTCAACGTGATACTGCGCGTTATACAAAATCTCTCTTGCTGACTCGGAGAATAGCTCGCTTTGATAGCCTTCAATCACTCGTAGGTTCACGGGTAGATTGTAATCAGGTGTGTATCGGAAGGTAACACTCAACGCTTTAAATGGATGAGAGAGTTGGTGTTGGGTAAAAGCGATTTGTTGCCCTTGCTGGCATGGCTCGCCATCTTGCGTTAATCCACCAATCTTTTCACGAGTGACTGTAGAGCAGCTATCAAGAGTTGATGGAACATCGAAACCGCCCTTAATGGCTAAATACGCCCTTAGACCATTTTTAGGCAAACCAAATGAGAGAACTTGCCCCTTAAAAGCTTGAAAAGTGCTCCAGTTAGCCTGTGGTTTACCATCGAGTTTCGCTTGTAAATCACCCCCGCATAGTGCCATCTCGCAATCAAAATCGATTCTCAACGCACATTGCCCAAGCGTGATTTCCAACGCCGCTTGGTTGACTGGGTTGCCCAATAGATGGTTAGCCCAGCTATAAGAGTAGTCATCAACCGGTCCACCTTGCGTTAATCCAAGATGAGCAACACCAAATCGCCCAAAGTCTTGAATCAAACTCAACGGGCCGGGCTTAATCACTGTCAGTGTTGGTTTAGTTTTTGTCTTAGCCATTTACGATGCCTCCACCCAACTCTACAAATTCTTTTTTTGAAATCGCTATGAAACGGACGGTATCACCAACATTAAGCAGAGACAGTGGTCTTTGCGTGATATCGGCGTTCTTCAACTGGCTATGATCGAACAACGGAAGTGGGCAATTGCCAATAATATTCCAACCGCCCGGTGAATCCGAAGGGTACACAGCTGTTTTCGTATCCGCGATGGCGATACTGCCTTTGGGCACAATTAAGCGGGGTGTGGAGTGACGGGGCAAGGCAAGCTCATTAACCACATCCGACATAAAGGCAAAGCCAGGCGTAAACCCAATCGCACTGACGCTGTATGTCTGTGAGGTGTGATGTTGAATTATCTGGTCGAGCGACAGGCCTTTGTTTTGATATCGGTCTAAATCGAGCGCCGTTTCTGGTGAGTAATAGGCAGGAAGCTCAATCGTATCGCGAGTTTTACTAACACTAGAAAAGGACGACAGAGCATGACTCAACAAATTATTGAGCTGTTCAATGAGCTGCTGTTCTGATATTCGATAAGGGAGGTAGTCGACCAATATTGTTTGGTAAGCCGGTGTCACATTCATCAACACCGATGCTAAGTTTTGGCGAATGGCATCGGAAAAGTGAGCTATGTATTGCGCATATTCGGCGCTAGATTGATTATTTGAAGGCGATAGCGTCAAGGTCGCCAAAACGCTGCATTCCGCGATTGGCGCTATATTGTATTCAATCTGATTCGTCGTCATTTCGTTTCCATACGTTTGTTTGCTTACTTGGCGTGTCTCACTTCCGTGTCCAAGCCAATACAAATCAATTAGATCTCACGAGCGATTAGACCATGCGTCATACCAATCACACGCTTCATACTAATTAAAAGCGTTGAGGTCTTGTCTGATTTTTCTAATTAATGCGATGGATTGAGGGTTATCACCATGAACACAGATAGTATCAGCTTCAATAGGCAGTCTTTCGCCCTCTAAAGTCGTAACCGAGCCATAGTTAATGATTTGCATAACTTGGTTATAGATATCGTCTTGATTGACGTAAACCGAGCCTTTTTGAGTACGTGGCGCTAATTGTCCGTTATTTAAATAAGCACGGTCGGCAAACGCTTCAAACAAGAGAGGCAAGTCATGGTCGTCAGCAATATCCAAATACTGTTGATTGTCTGATGAAGAGAGAATCATCAACGGGATGTTAAATTCAGCGACGGCTTGGGCTACCGCATTGAACACATCAATGTTTGCCATCATATCGTTATAAAGAGCGCCATGAGGTTTCACATAGCCAACAGTGGTATGGTGATAGCGGCAAAGGGCTTGTAATGCACCGACTTGATAACAAACCAGCTCACTGATTTCGTCCATGGTGTGTGGAATAGAACGGCGACCAAAACCAACGAGATCTTGATAACCGGGATGAGCACCAATTTGGGTGTGATAGTGCTGCGCCAGTTTTATCGTCTTGGACATAACGTGCGGATCAGACGCGTGGAAGCCACAAGCGATGTTTGCCATATCGACCCATTCCATGACCGACTCGTCATCGCCCATCTTCCAATTGCCGAAACTTTCTCCCATGTCGCAATTAAGCAAAATCTTCGTTGTCACGTGGTGCTAATCCTTTACGTTGAGGTAAGTAATGACGGTCTTATAAATACCATAAATAAACAGTGACCTAACTCAAACTTTCGACACCGTAGATTTACCAGTATGGCATTTCATATATAGTTGAACTATTGATTAAAGGATTAATATCTATCTGTATATTAGGTGAGCACATGATATCCCGCCAGGTTTGCTTAGGACTAGCATTAATGATACCTGTTTTTGTCTCTGCTCAAGAAAACTCTCTAGACCAGCTGATGTCGATGAGCCTTGAAGAGTTGTCTATGTTAGATGTCGAAATGGAAACGGCTTCGAAAGTGACACAAAAACTTACCGAGATTTGTGTCAACCAAGAGTCCGTATATGTGAGGGTCTCTCATGAATTCTAAGTGGCTCAAGTACCGTATTAAGCTCGGTTTTACTAAACTCAGCCTTGCCACTTTAGCTATGTTTATTGTGCCTTTGAATACATCGGCGGCTAGCTTCAAGCCTTATGAAGTGAAAGCGGTGTACCTTTTTAGAATTGCCAACTTTATTCGTTGGAACGACGAGAGCACCATGAATACGGTTAACTTCTGTGTGATTGGAGATGAGAAGGTAAGCAAAGCACTGACGTCGATTACACAAGGAAAATCTATTCGTTCGCTCGCTATCCGAGTTCAACAGTCGATTACTTCTAAGTGTGATATTACGTATTTGTCTGACCGTAAAAATGACCAATTTCTTAGTCAAGAGCACTCGCCACATACTGTGACAATCAGTGATATCCCTAACTTTACGGACTTAGGTGGAATCATTGAACTCACGCACATCGATAATAAGCTCAAACCTAAGATCAATCTAGAGAACGCAAGGCGCGGTGACTACGTCATTGGCTCGAACCTGTTACGAATCGCTATAGTGGAGGGCCAATAATGTTGTCTTTCATTAATAACATATCGATTAAAAACAAGCTGATATTACCCATTATCATCTTCATCGCAGTCACTTTTGTAACGATCCAATCGGTAAATTACACTGTCACGTTTGAGAGAGAGAAAGAGAGTCTTATTCAGCGTGTTAAAGTGCTAGCACAAGGTGTTGCTTATAACTTGCAAGCCGCGATTTTATTTGAAGACAAGTCATCGGCTCAGGAAATATTGTCAGCTTTCGTCGCAGATAAAGATATTGTTAGAGTGAAGCTCTATGACATCAACGAACAGCTTTTTGCCAGCTATCAGGTGAGCAACACTCTGGTTCCAAGGCCAAACGCAGAAGAATTAGACGATATCGCCGATCATCAATTTGCCATCTCTGAGCATTTCATCTTCTTGCTCGTTCCAGTGACACTGGATGGCGCAGTGATCGCGAACTTGAGAGTAACAATATCGAAAGAGACGTTTAATTCGATCTTAACGAATATTTTCAAGGTTGCGGTCGTCTACCTGTTGTTTCTGGTGATGTTAGGCGGAGTAGTGGTCAAATTGGTGCAACGCTTGATTATCGAACCGATGTTTGACCTCAATGAGGCGATGCAAGCCTTTGTTGAGCGTCGTTCGAAGCAGCCTAAATTAGTCGTAACGAACCGCGATGAAATCGGCGATCTGGTTCGAGCTTTCAATACCATGTTAGAAAGGCTTCAACATCGCGATAACCAAATCAATTTTACGTTAGACAAGTTACAAGAAGAAAAATCATTCGCAAATGAGGTCATTGAAACCGTTCAGCACTCTTTGTTGGTGGTGGATGAAAAAGGGCTCATTCTTCATGCGAACGCAGCTACTCGGGATATTTTTAAATGCTCGGAAGCCTTTCTTGAGAATTTGTTGATCCAAGAGTTGATCGCGACCAAGCAAACGGGTTACTTACAAGATGTTATTGATGCCAATATTGAACTTAATGACGAATTGCTGGAAACCACCGATCTCTTTCAATCAAAACGCTGGCTTCGTGTGAGCAGTCGTTCTTTGACAAAACATGGTCGTATTCTTTATGCAATCCAAGATGTCACCGACATAGAAACGGCCATGAGTCGCCAACGTATTGCTGCGGGTGTTTTCGAAAACAGTAAAGACGGCTTGATCGTGCTCAACTCATCCAATGTGATAACCATGGTTAACCCGGCGATCACACAACTTCTCGGTTATCACTCTGATCTGCTGGTGGGCAAAACACCATTTGAAGTATTTTCGTGGCAGCAATTTTCATCATTGATGCCGACAATTCGCAGTTCGTTAGAAAACTATGGTCAATGGCAAGGCGAAGTGTGGGAGAAAAGCGCGTCCGGCACGTTAGTTCCAATGTTTGTCAAAGTGAATCGAATTGCCTCAGACAACGAGAAAGACGAGTTTGATATGGTATTAACGCTGTCTGATTTATCCAACGTTAAAGAGATGGAAAGACTCGAACACTTGGCTCATCACGATGCATTAACCGGGTTAGCGAATAGAGCGCAGCTGTATAAGGTTATGGATGATGTTGTCACGTCGAGCCACTATTCAAATCAGCATTTTGCGGTTATTTACTTGGATTTGGATGGCTTCAAAGAAGTGAATGACAACTATGGTCACGATGCGGGTGACGAAATCCTTAAAGAAGTGTCAAACCGGTTATTATCTCAGGTAAGAGCGGGGGATTTGGTTGCACGTTTGTCGGGTGATGAATTTGTTCTTATTATTAAACAGACAAACAAAGTCTTATTAGCGAAGTTAGCCGAGCGATTGTTGGATCTGATCGGGCAAGAAGTGAATTATAAACAGCGTTCACTTCATGTTGGGGCGAGCTTAGGTATCAATTTAGTTGATGGCTCAGAGCGTGATATTGACGTGATTCTAAAGGTTGCTGATGAGGCTATGTACCAAGCGAAACGCAAAGGAAAAGGTCAGTTTGTGTTCGCTCGTGAGGGTAAATAGGCACCGGTGTTTGTGAGCTCACCCTAAATTGTTGTATCATAAGTGATAGGTTGAATATTTTTAATTAAAAGGTCTGCTAAACATGAATGTTTTAGTTACAGGTGGCATGGGTTACATTGGTAGCCATACAAGTATCCAGATGATCAACGCAGGTATGACACCTGTACTTTTTGATAGCTTGTATAACAGTAAACCAAGCGTGCTAGAGCGTATCGAAAAAGTATCAGGTGTTCGCCCTAATTTCATTGAAGGTGACGTTCGTGATAAAGCACTTTTGACTGAAACTATGAAGCAACACAACATTGAAGCCGTTATTCATTTCGCTGGCCTAAAGGCGGTTGGTGAATCTGTGGCTAAGCCTCTTGAATACTATGACAATAACGTGAACGGCACGTTAGTTCTTGTTGATGCAATGCGTGACGCTGGTGTGAAAACCTTAGTATTCAGCTCTTCAGCAACGGTCTACGGCGATCCTGCGAGTGTGCCTATCACAGAAGATTTTCCAACAAGCGCAACCAATCCTTACGGTCGTAGTAAGCTAATGGTTGAAGAGTGCTTAACCGATTTCCAAAAAGCCAATCCAGATTGGAGCATTACGCTGCTGCGTTACTTTAACCCAGTAGGTTCACACCCAAGTGGTGAGCTAGGTGAAGACCCGCAAGGTATTCCAAATAACCTAATGCCATTTGTCTCTCAAGTAGCAGTGGGCCGCCGTGAATTCCTATCTGTATTTGGTAGCGATTATCCAACAAAAGACGGGACTGGCGTTCGCGATTACATCCACGTAATGGATCTGTCTGATGGCCACATCGCAGCGCTTGAGAAAGTAGGGTGCAAAGACGGTCTTCATATCTACAACCTTGGTACGGGTAACGGTTCAAGTGTGTTAGACATGGTTAAAGCATTCGAACAAGCAAGCGGTAAAGAGATCCCTTACAAGCTAGTTGAACGCCGTCCTGGTGACATCGCAGAGTGTTGGGCAGATCCAGCTAAAGCTCAGAAAGAACTGGGCTGGAATGCAAGCCGCACATTGGCTGAAATGACCGAAGATACATGGCGCTGGCAGTCAACAAACCCGAATGGATTCCCTGGTTAACCTAGTGGTTTCGCATAGACAGGATCTTAAGAG
>NZ_JBFRVD010000029.1:0-119134 GCF_041474985.1 Vibrio sp. 10N.222.49.C9
CAATTAGGAAACAAAGCCCAGAAAAGTAGTAAGAATCACACAGAATTAACCGAGTGATTACGCTCACACACTTAAAGACTTAACATTACAAATTCAACTCCCTACAGATTGTTTACAGTTTTGAAGCTCGAAAACGACGACAAACAATACATTTTGCTTAATCCTTGATCGCGCGATCGTTTGCGTTAAAAAATGTGATGAAAGTCTCACTTAACTGTTTATACTTCTCTTCCGGTTTTAAGCCGGTGCTTAGCCAATACAAGCCGTCACATGGATATGTGAATGACCCCACGGACCGGACCAGCTACGTTCCACTGCTTGTATAAGGTGATTTTTTACATGAACAACTCGTTGTTACATTCGCTAACCCTGTTAGCTCCTTCATCGCGTAGCGTTTTGCTTGCGGTTCTTTGTCCTGTTCCTTTGATGTCATTTGCTTGGCTCATGTTCACTCTTTAAGGATTACTAGGACACATTATGAATATTCTATTTGGTTTTGTCGGTGTTCTTGCACTGATTGCTTGCGCGTACCTGTTATCTGAAAGTCGTTCTTCAATTAACTGGAAAACGGTCTCTCGTGCACTATTACTTCAAATCGGTTTTGCAGCCTTAGTATTGTATTTCCCTTGGGGACAACTGGCGTTAACAAGCCTAAGCAATGGCGTTTCGAGTTTGCTTGGTTTTGCAGACGTTGGTATCGCTTTCCTATTTGGTGATCTGGCTACTGAAGGTTTCATTTTCGCGATTCGCGTACTTCCAATCATTATCTTCTTCAGTGCTTTGATCTCTGCGCTCTATTATTTAGGCGTTATGCAGAAAGTGATTCAAATCTTGGGCGGAGCGGTGCAAAAACTGCTGGGTACAAGTAAAGCTGAATCTCTGGTTGCTACAGGTAATATCTTCCTTTCTCAGGGTGAGTCTCCTCTTCTTATTCGTCCCTTTTTAAAGTCTATGACTCGTTCGGAACTGTTTGCTGTAATGGCAGGTGGTATGGCGTCGGTAGCGGGTAGTGTACTTGGTGGTTATGCTGGCCTTGGTGTTGAGCTTAAATACCTTATCGCTGCAAGCTTTATGGCGGCTCCGGGCAGTCTGTTAATGGCGAAGATCATTGTTCCTGAGCGCAGCACACCAAGTGATTACGACCATATCGAACTAGATAAAGCTGACCAAAGCAACGTGATTGATGCATTGGCAAGCGGCGCGATGAACGGTATGAAGGTTGCGGTAGCGGTTGGTACTATGTTGGTTGCATTCGTGAGTGTGATTGCGATGGTCAACACTGGCCTAGAAAGCCTAGGTGAAACGTTCGGTTTTGCGGGTATTACGCTACAAGCTATCTTTGGTTACCTGTTCTCGCCTCTTGCATGGCTGATCGGTATCCCAAGTGACGAAGTATTGATGGCGGGTTCTTACATCGGTCAGAAGATCGTTATGAACGAGTTTGTTGCTTTCATCGACTTCGTTGAGAACAAAGCTCTGTTATCTGAACACAGCCAAGTGATCGTGACTTTTGCTCTATGTGGCTTTGCTAACATTGGTTCTATCGCGATTCAGTTAGGTTCAATCGGTGTTATGGCACCAGAGCGCCGTGCTGAAGTTGCAAACTTAGGTTTGAAAGCTGTAGCTGCTGGTACGCTAACAAACCTAATGAGTGCATGCTTAGCGGGTATTTTCATCCTGCTTTAAGCTATATTCAGTTAAAGCGGACACTTTACTTACGGAGTTAACGTAAGGAGGGTGTCCGCTTTTTTGTGCCTGTTAATCAGGCGAAATCAGGTTTTGGCCGTCGACTGTGATTTGTCTATCGTGAGTAAAAGCTCACTCGGAAGAGTAATAGAGCCAGTTCCTTTTATCCGATATACTTGAATATCATCAGGTTGCGATTAATAACATTCGGCTTCGATTAAGAACATTCGATTTCGATTGAGAACATTCGGTTCCGACTAAGCATATCCGCTTTCGATTAGGAACAATGGCAACCAAGCTAAATTAATCAAGGGTCTCTCCATGAACATTCGCGTTCTCATCGGTCTTATTGTTACCTTCATTGGCTTGTTTGCGATGGTTTACCTAATTGCTGGCGGCGCTCAGTTTCCTATCTACCAGTGGCCAAAAGAGGCTTATCTCGGTTTGGTGTTCAGCGTGGTGTGGGGGGCTGGTGTCGCAGCGTCTGTAGCGTATTTCTTCTCGGCATTGGTGTTTGTTACTGTCGCCGTGGTTTGCTATGCGATCGGTTATAAAATCGGTGGGCTCTTTTCTTCAAGTTCTAAAGCTTAATCTTATCAAGGTGTGCTGATGTTCATTGAAGTAGGGCTGATTTGAATGCACTGGCTCGATCGTTGGAAGGTGTATCGCTATCATCGGAAACAAACTAACCGCTCGAATGGCGACAAGGCTAAAGCTTTAGGTTGGACTAGCGAAGAGAGTCAATTGTGTCGCTTTGAAGTAATCGCTCGTGCGGCGGACTTCGAAAAGAAGAGTGTTTTAGATTTGGGTTGCGGCTATGGCGAGCTGTTTGAACTGCTCGACAGCATCTATCGTATTCAATCTTATACCGGCGTTGACCAACTCGCAGGCTTTCTTAAGAAGGCGAAGCAAAACTACACAGAAGATCGTTGTCAGTTTTTGGCGGGTGATATGAGCAAAATGAACCTTGAGGCGCACGACATTGTCATCGCTAGTGGTTCACTGAACTACATCTGTCGTGATTCTGATTATCTGACAAACATGATTACTCGCATGTATGAACTGGCGAATCAGACGGTGATTTTTAATCTTCTCAACTCAAGCCAGTATCCTTCGCGTAATACCTTGATGAGTTATCACCCTCAAGGTGTCTATCGTTTCTGTAAAACGCTCTGCGATGATGTCTCTTTAACGGAGGGCTACGCAGAAGGGGATTTTACGATAGTGATGAACAAAGCCGTGTCAGGAGCTTGATGTCGTCTTTGTTTTTATCTTTACGCAGGTTTTGATATTAACAACTTTTGATACGAGTACTGACGTAGTAAACAGCAAAAAGCCGCAGCCTTGAAAGGTATGAGGCTTTTTGGGTTCTATGATGAACCTAGGCTAGGTATGTTGCTAGTTCTTCGGTGGTTGGTTTTTAATGAGTCCGTAAGGGATGTTAGTAAACACCTTAGGGTTGCCTTCATAAGTCGGCGCTTCATTCACTTGCTGCCAATCGAGTAGCATGATTGCTAATACGTTGCGGTGTTCACCGTACTCAAGGTCAAAATCGCCAGTAATTGAAGGGATCATGCCTTGTTTCTCATCGATTGAAGCTTGAATCGCGAGTCGAGTTTTCTCTAGAACTGGGTCATCTTCTAAACCTGCCAATAAGAAGGTTAATCCAACCTCAGCAATCACATCTTCTTTCGCACGCAGCAGAATCGTATCGATGTTTTCTCTAAAGTAATCGTAGATCCATTGATGGTCTTGTTCGCTTACTTGATGTTGGTAATATTCTGAGTCGCCGAAGATGACGTGTGTCATACCATAGATCTTATTGCCGAATTGCTGGCTTGAGAGTTTTTTGTCTTTATCGTCTGGATACGCTTTTTTGAAGGTATCGACAAACTCATCAACGACATCCTGCTCACCCAGTTGGCGCAACCAGTAAACCTGATTCGCTAATTGAGCGGCCCACGCTTTCACCATGTCTTCATTGGTCACGTATCGTGAGAAGTCATAGCGACGAATGATTTCGCGTAGCTTGGCATCGTTCTTGTGTTCTAAACCGTATTCGTTAGCACGAGCCATAGAGCCTAGAAGGTCAACACCAAGGTAAAGGTATTCAGGCATGTGCTTGGTGATGTTGTAGCGTCGAATACTGCGCTCATCGTTATCACCAATATAAGATGCAACTCGCTTCTCTGAGTAGAGTACGATTTGTTCCATGGTTTGAACGTCATTCGACAGGGTGCTGAGCTTGCTTGCCACTCGAGCCATGTCGCTCCACACCGCCGCTGAATACTTATCGTCTAATGTTTGACGATACATGCGCAGCCCGTAGTGACCTTCTTTGAATGCAGGCAGGGTGTAAAGCTGGCTTTCGTAGGTGGTGCGAATTAGGTCTGCAGATTGCTTGAAAGATTGTTCTTGAGAATTGAGCGAATCTGCTTGGGATTGAACGTTCACTGCGGTTGGCGCTTGAACGTTTTCTTGTGCGTGAACGGCAACCGAGGCTGATAGCAATGTACACAGTGTGATAGTTTTTAACTTCATGTCGTGAGGTACCAAGCTGATTATTAGTCTATGTAAAATAACATTGATGAATCCTTTAATGTAAGCGTTGAGTCAATACAATGTAAGCTTTATAAGGTTCACTAACCCTTTTTGATTAAACCATTCGTTTAGTAAAGAAGTTTGAAGTGATGGATCACCCAATATTTGATAGATAGTCGACGTTAGTATGGATTTTTAATGACTTAGCGGCATACTGGAGCAATAAGCCAGAAATGAGCCGTTATAAGGCAGTATATAGAACAATAGTGTTAGAGGTTCGTAAATGCCAAGTGGTTCTAGCAAGCAGTGGTCTGCCAGAGTAGTAGCTTTTCTTTTTTTTCTTGCGATAGTAAGCGCAATTGAGTTCTTTCATGCCAAGCAATTAACTTTTCTTAAAAACGAATCGTATTCAGAGGCAAAAAAGCAACTATCCATTATTCGTTCTCGGATTGAAGCCGCGATCGTGTCAGATATGTATATCCTCAATAATTTCTCGACCTTAGTGACCATCAACCCCGATGGAGAGGTAAAAAATTGGGATAAGATTGCAGAGAATATCATTCAAGATGGCTTCCATATTCGACTTATCGGACTCGCCAAAGACGACATTCTAAATTTTGTTTACCCGATGGAAGGTAATGAGCAGATTCTCGGTATTAATTATCGTGATCACCCAAATCAATGGGAGTCTGTTGAGATAGCCCGTAATCTTGGCAACACCTTTATTGCTGGTCCTTTTGAGCTGTTTCAAGGTGGGCAAGCCCTCATTACACGTACTCCGATCTTCCGAGATCCGCCTTTTAATCAAGATTATTGGGGTGTCTCCAGTGCTGTTATCGGTTTAGATGAGCTGTTTGAAGATGTTGGAATCGGCAAGATCGAGAACAAGTATGAATTAGCAATTCGTGGTGCAAACAGTTCAGGGAAAGATGGCGCTGTCTTTTATGGTACTCAGGATGTGTTCGATAATGCGTTTGCCACTGAACAGGTGAGTTTTCCATACGGGGGTTGGTACCTTGCTCTCTCCGGTAACGAACATGTATTGATGGATGAGCCTTGGTATCGCATCCAAGCGGTAAGGCTGGTGGGCTACTCCATAATATTAGTGCTGGCGTTTGCTTTCTTTACTATTTATCGCCTTTACCGCATTGCAGATAGCCGCTCTATGCATGATGAGTTAACGATGTTACCGAATCGTCGATACTTCATGTATAGCCTCAAGCAGGCCTTCAAAACCACTCAAAAACAGAGAGCGAGAACCTTTGCTGTTGTAAATATCGACCTCGATGGGTTTAAAGCAATCAACGACACTTATGGTCACGCGGCAGGCGATCAGGTATTGATCGAGTGTGCTAACCGCATAAGAAGTGAGCTGCGTGTTTCAGATATCGTTGCAAGGATAGGCGGTGATGAGTTCTTGGTCTTGTTGCCACGCATTATCGATGATCAACACGTATCTTCAATCGTGACTAAACTACGAAAGGCGATATGCTCGGCGCCAGTTGTGTACGAAGCGCACTCTATTTATCTCAGA
Source organism: Vibrio sp. 10N.222.49.C9 (assembly GCF_041474985.1). Lineage (NCBI taxonomy): Bacteria > Pseudomonadati > Pseudomonadota > Gammaproteobacteria > Vibrionales > Vibrionaceae > Vibrio > Vibrio sp. 10N.222.49.C9. The sequence goes on from NZ_JBFRVD010000029.1 coordinate 5,762, forward strand.
ATCAGTGTGGGTTGGGTTATTCACAATAGTAACTACAATGATGTCGATGCGCTCTTGAAAGCCGCTGATGAAAAAATGTACGAACAGAAGCGACAAGTTATCTAGGTTGAATTTTAGCTGCGATTAGAATTTAGTTGCTGAATGGGGGGAAAAGCCTCAGAATACCGCGCTTTGCTCCGTATCAATGTATTTGATGAGCAAAAGCTGAAGCAACGCACTTTTTAACGTGTTGCTCATACTAAATGTTATTCAACTGAGAAAATAATCTATGAGTTTTACCTCCCTTGGCCTTTCTGAACCGATCCTTAAAGCTATTGAAGCACAAGGTTACGATAAGCCATCACCAATACAAGAGAAAGCCGTGCCAGCTGTCCTAACGGGCAAAGATGTTATGGCCGCTGCTCAAACAGGTACAGGTAAAACTGCAGGCTTCACGCTACCTATTCTTGAAATGTTATCGAAAGGTACTCGCGTACGTCAGAACCAAGTTCGTGCGCTCGTGCTAACGCCAACTCGTGAGCTTGCTGCGCAAGTGAATGGCAGCGTAGTGAAGTACGGTATTAACTTACCGCTGACTTCGACGGTAGTGTTTGGTGGTGTGAAGATTAACCCTCAGATGCAAAAACTGCGTAAAGGTAGTGACGTGTTGGTGGCAACACCTGGTCGTCTCCTTGACCTATACAACCAAAATGCAGTGCGTTTCGACCAACTAGAAATCCTAGTGCTAGATGAAGCGGACCGCATGCTAGACATGGGTTTCATCCGCGATATTCGTAAGATCTTAGCTTTCTTGCCTAAGAAGCGTCAGAACCTACTGTTCTCAGCGACGTTCTCTGATGATATCCGCAGCTTAGCGAAAGGCTTAGTGAACAATCCTGTTGAGATTTCAGTAAGCCCTGCAAACTCGACGGCAAAAACGGTTGAGCAAAGCATCTACCCAGTAGACAAAAAGAAAAAGAGCGCAATGCTAGCGAAGCTAATCAAAGATAACGATTGGCAACAAGTGTTGGTGTTCAGCAAGACGAAACACGGTGCGAACAAGCTTGCTCGCTTCCTTGAAGAGCAAGACATCACTGCTGCACCTATCCATGGTAACAAGAGCCAAGGTGCACGTACTAAAGCCTTAGAGAACTTCAAAACAGGTAAGGTACGAGTACTTGTTGCAACTGATATCGCCGCTCGTGGTATCGATATCCCGCAACTGCCTCAAGTAGTTAACTTCGATCTTCCTCATGTATCAGAAGACTATGTACACCGTATCGGTCGTACTGGCCGTGCAGGTGAAGTAGGTAAAGCGATTTCATTGGTTTGTGCTGATGAAGTGGGTGAGCTGTTCGGTATTGAACGCCTGATTCAACAAGTGCTAGAGCGTCGTGAACTGGAAGGTTTCTCTCCAGTAAATAAGTTACCTGAGTCTCGGTTGGATTCGAGTCCAATCAAGCCTAAGAAACCGAAGAAAGCAAAACAGCCACGTGAACATGCTGATGGTCAACGCTCTGGTGATAACGCTCGCGGGCACAAGCCAGCAGGTAAGAACAAGCGTCATGTAGCTGGTAATGGTTCGGCTCCAAAGCGTAAGCCGACATCTGGTAAGAAACCTGCTGAAAACAACTCAGCTGCGACAACTGAAGATAAATCAGTAAGAAACAACGGCAGCAACTTTAAACGCGGTAGTGCGGGCAATAAACCTGCTGCAAATAACGCAGGTGCTCAGAACACTCTGAGCAAACCAAGCGGTGCGGGTAAATCTAACGGTACTGGTAAGCCAAACAACGCGGGTAAACCTGCAGGCAAACCTAAGAAGTCTGGTTACGGCGGCAGCTACGGCCCAAGCAAGTCGTCAAATAAGCCGACAAGCAACAAACCTTCGACAAACAAACCGTCTCGAAGCCGTTCTAAGCCAGCTCCTCAGAAGTAATCTTTTCTGAGATATTGAAAGAGCAACGAACATGAGTCGCTTTATAAAAAGGCGTCTCGTGGGTTAAGTTCTTTCTGTCATAGAAATCGAATAAGCGCGAATATTGAATCTCAATGTTCGCGTTTTTTTATGGGCGTTGTTTAGGGTGTTGTTTATGTTGAGTAACCGTATAGCTTGAGTAAGCTAGGGGAGGTTTATTGCTGTTTAAAGTGATTGAATCTAAGGGAAATATGACATTTTTGGGAAGGGTAATGAATCTTTAATTATTCATTAATAATAACATAATCACTAGCGTTTTTGTTGAATTTTGCAATTTGCAATTCCAGTTTGCAAAACAAACAAGGATATCCGGCCAATACGTGTCCAGATGCGTAGTAAATACGTGTTTTAAAAGTTGGCACGCATGCTGCATTAGTAATGGTGACCCTTCTTAAGCCGAAGGTCACCTAGCCAACTGACGTTGTTAGTGAACCTTTTTTGTTCACACAAAATATATGACCAATCACCCTTATTGTGATTGGTTTTTTTTGCCTGAAATTTAGGTTCTATTTTTTGTTATTACTTTTTTACTCACCACACTTAGAGTAACAGCTTGGTTGGCGTGGGCATTCTCCACCTCTGGAGCAGATAAGCCTCGCCTCTGTCTCAATCCCACGTTCAATCCAATTTATATTTAGAATCTTGGCTATTGTCGTGAGATCTTTTTTGATGTTACGCGGAATTGCCACAGAGCCACCATTGTTAACGCATGACGCTTTAAGCTGCTCTGCTATGTCTCTTGAATTACCGCCTTGAGCATCAATCGCAGGGTTGAGATCTATACCAGCACACAACACACGATTGTTACCCGCAGGATCCGTCATATTGATGGATTCACAGCAGTAGATTCTTGGCTCATCACCCACGTTCAAAATGGAGATTTGAGCCGAGCTTCCCGCTCGAGGTTCTGATAATCGACGGAACACAGCCCAATGTTGACATGGGTCAGCGACCGTTCTCATATTTCCCCAAGGTAGCGGAATCCCGTTCCCGCGATATACCGCCTTGAGTTTCCCCGGCCCATAAGCATCAAAGTAGTGCCAGTGAGGGTAGGGCGATACTACAGTCATTCGACGCATCGCAACAGAGGGGGAAACCCCTGCTCTTTTGTGAACGTCGATTTCGTAACCAGTGCGGTCAAGTAGCTGCCTAAACGGGACTTTCGGGCACAGAAGTGCGCCAGCAAAGAAGCTGGATTCAAAGTCTCGCCATGCTTGAAGAATATCTTGGGAGTTGAGCTGTGAAGAGCCTGATATCTGGTTGTCGTCCCACGTGTTGTTGTTACCGACCGACAACACACTCTTTAGGCCTTCTTTGCTGTGCAGAATGCAATGACCGATATAAACCGAAAGGTCGTATTTCAGACGAGTTGGATACTCTTTAAGAATCTCGTTTAAGAAGATAGTACCGGGAGGCTCAAAGAAGGAGGTCACTAACTGCTTAGCGTTAATTCCGAGCTCATCGACGACGTCTTGCGGCGTGCGCGTCACCCAGCGGATGTTGATTCCTAGGCTTCTAGCGATGTCTATCAGGTCTTCTACGCTGAGGTTAAGACGTTTTAAACCTACTTCTTCCGCAGCGCGCTCAAGGTCAGGGAAGTGGTTCTGGTTGCTCTCTTGGTGTGCTCGAATCAAGAGGTGCGCAAACTGGCGGCCTGAAATGCCCGTTTGTGACAGCATCTCAGGAATCGCAATTTGCAGGATGTCGTTTGAGAATAGGAAGCTCGGCTCGAGCGCCATGCCACTTATCCCACCACGATTCCCCTTATCAGGAGCAATGGCTTGTTGTTCAGATTCGTCGTCGAGGAACCACGTCGGATTCTTCTGAAAGACCTGTGCAATCACTTCCAGCATATCGATGCTCGGAACCCGCTTTCCACGTTCAATCATTGAAAGGTAAGAAACGGAAGGAGCACATTCTGGGTCGATTCTAATACAACGCGCAGACAGGTCTTCCATCGTTAAATGGTTACGTTTTCTTAGGTTACGTATTTTCGTACCTAGGAAATGTGACTGACGAACTAAACTTTTTGACAAGGCCATATTTGTAAAATTCACATTGTAAAATTTTTGTTGTGAAATTGTATGTAAAAAAGCGCTAATCTACAAACTAAGCAATTCACAAAATGACAAATAAATTAAACGTTAGTTTGGAATAATTGCTCTAGGACACATTTTTGCTGTAGAAATCGGTGGTTATCACCGGACTGGTCAAGAGGGAAAGACTATGAATATGCTTACATTCGATAAAACAGAAATCCAAAAACAATCAAAGCCATTTATCGCTGAAGCTGTCTTTGCCGTGGAGACAATCAATGCTAATCAGCAAACTGAAAAGCAAGTGAAAGCAAAGCAGCTGCTTGATCGACTATTCCCACTAGAGAATGGCTCACATCAAGACGTAACCAGCTACGTAGTCGATTACCGCCATATTATGGCTTACTTTAAAGACGGTCAGCACAGCGGTCTGAAGCACCCTAAGCAGTTTGTAGCGTACATGGGTGAGAAGAACGACCCAGACTCTATCTTGTTTCGAGATGGCAGTGGCAGCCACCTAGAGGTGATGTTTGGTTGCCACAAAGGGACAGGTTGTATTGAGCTAGTAGAAATTGATGATATTCAGTTGGAATCATGCACCACGTTTGGCCAATCACCAATGGAAGCAACAACCACAATGCGTGAAGAGACCATTGCAGCGATGCGCCACTGGATCAGTTTGATTCAAGGTGACGCAAAGGGTAAACCAAAGGCATGCAGTGAAGATAAAGAGTTCAGAGCAAAGAGTGGTGAAGACTACTGCTTGAATTATTGCTTCCAGATCTAACGGTGAATCCTAGTTAGCTAAAGTAATTTATACAACTAAAGAAAAAGCCCCGAAGATAATGAACTTTGGGGCTTTCTAGTCTCAATACGAGCCGACTAATATGTCGATAAGAGCATTGTTGGTGTGTTTTACAAAGGCATGACTCGGTTACGGCCAAGTGATTTCGCTTCATAAAGTAGCTTATCAGCACGTTCAATCAGCGATTGAGCTGATTCGCCGGGTTCAAGTTCAGCGACACCAAACGATGCAGTGATACTGCCGACTTGTTGACCACTGCGGCGATCTTTAATCGACAGCTTTTCTAGAGAGCGACGATTGGTATCAGCGAGTTGACGAGCAATACGCAAAGACTTGTTAGGCACAATCAGCGCGAACTCTTCACCACCAAATCGATAGGCAGAAATACCTTCACGGCAACTTAACTTCAGCTTGCGAGCGATCGCTTTAAGCACCATATCGCCAAACAAGTGGCCATAGGTGTCGTTGAAATTTTTAAAGTGGTCGATATCGAGAAGAATCAGACACAAAGATTGTTGTGCTTCACACAGGGTTTCTATGTCACGGTCGAAAGAGCGACGGTTATAGAGTGTGGTTGTACTATCGAAAAGCGCATCTTTCTGAACTTCTACTAACTGGGTTTTTAGCTTGGTGATCTCTGAGGTTGCAGAGTTTAGCTGAGAGTTTAAAAACTGAGTAGAGTGACGAATATGACGGGATTCAGACACCAGCTGTCGAACTAAGGACATGACTTCATCAATAGATAGGCTTTCATTATCAACACGAGCCAAGTCCTCGAAGCTTTTATCGATCATGTCAGAAAAAGCGGAGGTGTCGGTCAGGGTGTCATTCATTGAATTGGAAACTTCAGAAACTAACAGTTCCAAATTAGCGCGAAGGTCATTGATATTGGTTTCGGATTTGCTGGCAACATAATTGTTGTATAGCTGCTCACCAACGGCAGGAGGACAAATACCGTAGTGTTCTAAAACACCATCCATGTCTTGAGTCAGCTGGGGAATAGCGTTATCGACATAGGTGTACCAAAGTGCGTAATTTGCAGGTGTCGTTGACACCCTGTTCTTCATCATAAGAGGCACCGCTTTTTTTAGATTTGCGGTGGATTTCTGAAATTCGTCTTTGTTCATTATTTTTACTGCAGATACCAAAACAACTAAGCCACTTGCGAACAAGGTTAGCGGATTTCGAAGGTCTTTGCTTTAAAAATTATATGATTAGTGGATGAGGGTTGGATAAATAACTCATTTTTATTATGAATATCGATTGCGTATTCATAAGCGTAATCTAATGGATTGTTCTTTAACCATATTTGGGCTTATCAAACTTTCGGCGTAGCGTGAGTTAGTATCAAAAGATTACTGAGAATTAAGTGTTGTCTAGGGAAGTGCATACAAAAAGTGACGTAAATTGATCGTTGAGCTTTAATTGAGAAAGTCTAGGTTGAGGACGCTTGGCTGGTGATTTGCATTTGTTCAGAGTTTACGGGGGAAAGCCTGTATCGAGAGGGGAAATGTTTATAAGCAGGCATAAAAAAGCGCCGATAAAAATCAGCGCTTTAAAATTCTTTTTAGCTATAAGAGCTAATTATTGAGCAACAACGTTTGCTGCTTGTAGGCCTTTTTGACCATTTTCAACTTCGAAAGAAACCTTTTGGCCTTCTTTCAGAGTTTTGAAGCCTTCAGAAACGATTGCACGGAAGTGTACGAATACGTCAGCGCCGCCGTTGTCTTGAGAAATGAAACCGAAACCTTTCTCTTCGTTAAACCATTTTACAGTGCCAGTATTTGTGTTAGACATAATTTGTCCCTTATTCATAAATTTTCTAAGTTGTTGATTGCATTTAATGCAATGCGCTGATAATTGAATTATTTAATATTGCTAAGAAATAAGGAAAAACTACTTACAAAAACGGGTAACGATTTTACATGTCAATTTTTTACTATTCATCTAACTTAAATAACTCCGGCTAACAGAGCGAGAGCATGTTAACACAGTCTTTTGAGATGTACACGCATTGCTTAAGAAATTTGTGCTTTTTTTTGTCATACCGTGCGAATGTACAAGATTTACACTGATTTAGTGATAGTTTTGTCGCTTCGTCCAACACAACAAAAGGAAGCATCTCAGCTTCCTTTTGATCATTAGTATAGACGATATTAACGCTTAAAGTTGATATCTTCAGTTTGATCTAAATTTATTTTTGTTTTCGCTGGTTGAGTCTCTGCAATCACCTTACCGTGGCGTATTGAGTACTGCACTGGTACTTGGCGGCGTACTGCATCAAAGCCATTGTCAGCAAGAAGAATCAGCAAGCTACCTGGCTTACCTTCTTCGATACCGAAGTTGTCTTGAATGTTCAATGTGCGAGCAGAGTTCTTGCTGATCAAATCAAGTGAGTTGTTGATTTGGTCGTAGCCCATAACCTGTGTTACATGCAGTCCCATGTGCAGAACTTGAAGCATGTTCGCTGTGCCCAGTGGGTACCATGGGTCAAACACATCATCGTGGCCAAAACAAACGTTGATGTCTGCTGCTAGCATCTCTTTAACGCGCGTTACACCGCGGCGTTTCGGGTAATCGTCGAAACGGCCCTGTAAGTGAATGTTCACTAGCGGGTTTGCCACGAAGTTGATACCTGACATCTTCAATAGACGGAACAGGCGAGATGTGTAAGCACTGTTGTACGAACCCATTGCAGTGGTGTGGCTAGCAGTTACTTTCTCGCCCATTTCAAACTTATGAGCAAGGGCTGCTAATGTTTCCACAAAGCGAGACTGTTCGTCGTCGATTTCATCACAGTGAACGTCGATCAGACAGTCGTACTTGCGTGCAAGCTCGAACACATAATGCAAAGATTCAACCCCGTATTCACGAGTGAATTCGAAGTGAGGGATAGCACCGATAACGTCAGCGCCGATCTTCACTGCTTCTTCAAGCAACTCTTTGCCGTTAGGGTATGAAAGAATACCTTCTTGAGGGAATGCAACGATCTGGATGTCGACCCACTCTTTCATCTCTTCACGAACTTCAACCATCGCTCTTAACGCAACGAGTGTTGGGTCAGACACATCAACGTGTGTACGAACGTGTTGAACACCGTTAGCTATCTGCCATTTCAGTGTTTGCTTGGCACGAGACTTTACGTCTTCGATTGATAGCAGTTCTTTGCGCTCAGCCCAACGCTCAATACCTTCAAACAAAGTGCCAGAGATGTTCCAGTTAGGCTCACCAGCAGTTTGAGTAGTATCTAGGTGGATGTGCGGTTCACAGAAAGGAGTAACTGCAATGCCACCTTCAGCATCAAGGATGTCGCCTTGATGATTGATTTGCGCGCCATTATCGAGAATGCGAGAAAATTGACCATTTTCAATCAGAATCTGTTTCAAGCCTTCTTGGTCTTGAAGTTTCGCGTTCTTGATTAATAAGGTTGTCATAGTGTGTCCTTAAGCGGCCTGAGATTTCAGAGCTTTTTTGTTCAATAGAGGATTAAGCACGAGGTAACTGATTGCACCACCTAACACTGCGTTCAAAGGAACAACGCCAGGTAGGAAGTGACCAGCGGCTACGCCTGTTGCTACCGCGATAATGCCAGCCCAGTTAACGGTTTGGAACTCTGCATTTGCAAAATCTTTGTAACGTTTACGGTTCGCGAAGAAGTCGGCGATGATTACGCCACCAATTGGTGGAATCGCCAGCGAAAGGAAGGTTAACCAACCAACGAAGTTGTTGTATAACCAAAGTGCGAAAATCGTACCGATAATGCCGTTAATGATTGACATTGTAGTACTTGAGCGACCAGTGATGTTAGATAAACCCAAACCGGATGCATAAAGTGCATTTTCATTGGTTGTCCAGATATTCAAGCCAAGCACGATGATGGCTGGAAGCAGCAGACCTTGCGCGATCATCACATCTGAAATATCAGCCTGACCGGTTGCTGCTGCTCCTGCTGCGCCGAAGATAAACATCAGCGAGTTACCGATGAAGAACGCAACCATAGTAATTAACACTGCGCTTGCTGGCTTTTTACCAAAGCGAACGAAATCGGCCGTTAACGTACCCGCACTTACGAACGAACCTACAACCATTGCAAGAGCCATTGAAAAGTCCATTGGCGTCTCTGGTTTAATAAGTTGCAATTGCTCTAGTCCACCAACACTGTCTACCGCAGTCAGTACTGAGTAACCACCCAGAATCGCAATCGCAGGCACTGCAATCGCTGAAAGCACCATTAGCGCTTGAATGCCGAAGTACACTGTACCCGTCATCAATAAGCCAGATACGATAATCAAGGTGTTGGTATCAATGCCCGTTGCTTTTTGTACTGGAATAGCAAACATCGCAACACCCACACCAAACCAACCGACTTGTGTACCACCAAGTAAAGCAGAAGGAAGCCATGAGCCTTTAGTACCGAAAGAGAAACGAGCAAGGAGGTGGGTAGAGAGGCCAGTAGATGAGCCGATGTAGCCAAGAAAAGAAGTGTAAATACCGAGGATTAGGTTACCGATGAGAACGGCGAGGAAGAAATCGTTGAATGAAAGACCTGTCCCGAGTGAACCACCTGTCCACATACTTGCAGAGAAGAAAGTGAGTCCAAGCATTACCATGGTGAGTGAAGCGACTCCTTTCCTAGCCGATGTAGGAACCGGCCCTAGACTGTAGTTATTATCAGCAGCCATTTTTTACCTCCGCAAATGATCAAAATTAAAATTAACGGTCGCCGTATTGCAGGCAAACTTGCGCATTATGGTGATATAAATCACATAGTCAATGCTAATTTTGTCAATAATTGCCCATAAAAACCAGTTATTGCAGTAATTATCTTGTAAAACATAGGGTTATTTTCTGTCTTTATTTAAAAAAAACAAATAGAAAACGTTTTCTATAATGCGTTGGTTATCTGCTGTTCTTGGTTGGCTATGAATGCTTATTATTATACGTCTGAATGGGTGTCTGTATCGAAAAAGAGGGCGGTTGGCCAAACTGCAGGCAAAAAAATAGCCAATCGCAATAATCGCAATTGGCCTATATATTTTGTGAACAAGAATAGGTTCACTAACAACGTCAGTTGGCTAGGTGACCCTCGGCTTAAGAAGGGTCAATATATACATTGCAGTTAGTGTGCCAACTTTTAAAACCACGTAAAACGGCAGTTTTATAGCAATCTGGTGCGTATTTGAGCGTTTAATTTGCGTTTTTGAAATACCCAATTGCAAAATGCAATTGCGATTTGCAACTTTAGAGTGTTTATTCGTTTTTCGGGTTTGTGTTCTTTCTGGCGACGAATGGTGAAATAAACAAAAAGCCCGTGCGATCTAAGAGCGCACGGGCTTGGGTATTGTTTCACCAATAGGAAGTATTAGATGGAGTAGAAGAAGTACAGTTGAGACTTCATTCTAATGATGATCCCGCGTATTACGTCTAGGAACGCCATAAAGCTGATAGGCTTCTCACCGCTTACCCACGCTAATCCGACAGAGCCAACAGGAATATCGTAACCCTCTGCCTCATCAATTTTTAAACGAACAAAGTGGTGCTTGTTCTGAAGGTTTTTGCCTGTGGTAACACGAACCTGCTCATCGATACCCAGCAAACTTGCTTGCGCTTCACCAGTGGCTTCTACAATGCCTTCTACGGTTGCAGAGAACACTTTTCCTGGGTATACCGCTGTCGCAAATTCCGCAGGTTGACCGACCTTAATATTACGAATCGCTTGGTGGTTAACTCGCATCAGCACGTACTTCTCTTCGGTATACATCTGGATACGAGGCATCATTGAAACGCGCTGACCTTCACGAAGAATAAAGTTCGTTACAAAGCCGTCAGTCGGTGCCGTGACTTTGGTGCTGTTCAAGTCCCATTGTGCTTGTGTCAGTGTTGCCTTTGCTGAATCGACCTCAGTTTGCTTCTTGCTCACATTGGTTTCAGCTTTGTGGATGTTCAACTTCGCATTCTCGGCATCGACTTCTTTCTTGCTAAGCTGAGATTCCAATGTCGTAACGTTATACGTCGCTAAGTCTACCTTTGCTGTTTGTTGGTCGATGTCAGTTTCAGTGATCGTATGTTCTACCACTTTGTTTTGCTTCTGGTAACGATCAAGCGTCTTTGACTGCAGTACTAAGTCTGTTTTAGCCGAATCTATTTGTGCGACTGAAGCTTTGATGTCTTCAAGCGCCGATTGATAGCTGACTTTTGCAATGCTCACTTCTTGACGAGCTGTGTCTAAAGCGACCTCTGCAGATTCAAGTTGAACGCTGGCTTTGTCTCTTGCGATGACATATTTAGTGTCATCAATTTCGTAAATTAGCTGTCCTTCAGTCACATCCTGGTTTGGGTCGATGTGGACTTTGGAAGTTTTTCCCGACACATTAGTTGAATCGGGACGCAGCTGAATATGTGGAGACTGAACCACTGAGCCTCCCGATATTATCTTGAAGCTGGCTGATAGAGTGGATATTGAAAGGCTAGGTCCTCTCTCTAACTGGTTTTTCTCGGGGCACGATCTGGCGTCGTCTATACGCCGAGTTAACATCGGGTTGCACTGTTTGCAGTCCGGGGCTTTTCTATATGGCGCTCAAGTCGGTAATTTCATCAAATGGTGCTACGACAATCCTGCTTATACTGAGGTGGGTAAAGTTCATGACTCAATTCGAGTTGCCATCTTTATGATGAAGATATTAAGGCGTTACTTGGGAGACGACTTTACTCCCGCAGCCGTCTCTATCGCAGGTTATCGCGAGAACACTCAACTCTATCAAGAGTATTTTGGGTGCAATATTCAGTGGGGCCAGCCACGAACTGAAATCTGGATACCAAGCCAGTCGAGGTTATCGAGCAATCAAGCCCCTTCTAGCGGCAAGATGAGCTTGGCAATGAACTTTCATGACTTAGATAATTACCTCAACATGCCTGATGCCGCGGATGAGCATAAGGTGACCTATGAGATGATCAATTACAGTCGCCATTTCGGCCTGCCAACACTGCATAAAGTGTCGAGTTTGCTTGGGTTATCTGAACAGCAATTTCAACGTCGATTGCATAACTTAGGCATCAACTTTTCTACCATTATGGGCTATGCGTTAAGTAATGTGGCGGTGGAGTTGTTGATGTATTCAGTGCCAATAGATAAAGTCGCGACGAGGCTCGGCTATACCAATGTCGCGAGCTTTAATCGGATGTTTAAGAAACATCGAGGTTTGACACCCAAGCAATATGTTGAGCGCCTAAAAACTGGCCTGTAACTATTCAGAGCTAACTTATGGTTCGTTTATGGATCAGGCTGGACAAGTAAACCATCCCCCAAGTACTCAAAATGAAAGGGGCGGTGAGTGGTAACAGTGACAGTTCATGAAAACCAAGTGTGATGAGACAGCTTAACAGCATGCCTAATAGGATTAACGGCCAACGGATTCGCGGATAGGGCACAAGTGCTAAAGTGGCAAGAATGGCGTTGTACCCGTAAAGACCTTGGGCTACCAGTTCGTTAGAAGCGCCAATCAACCCGCTAAATACGGTGCTAATTATTACTGCGAGCATAACCCAAATGGCATGCTTGATATTGTTGAGTGCGATGGCGACTAAGATAACGAGCCCCGACAACGCATTTTCGATGAAGCTGACTTGGCTTATCCCTTTTAACAACGGGATCACCACTGTCGGCAGGTTGAACCACGAGTTAGCCTCAATACTGATGAGTGGCATCAGTGCGGAATCAGGTGCAGAAAACGCTGACAGCTCAAAGGTTGATTGGATAATATAAATCAGCCAAGTGGTGAGGATAAAGGCGCTAGTGTAACCGCGATATTTCTCAAAACTGAATACGATGTGGGCAATCGGCACCGTGAGTAATGCACCTAACGCAGTCACTAAAGCCAATAATGGTGTCACACCAAAAAAGTTACCGATAAATAAACCAATCAAAGCGCCATTTAGCGCGTACATTCCACTATCAATGTCGTCAACTGACTTGTTGGTGTTGGTGTACATATAGCCATAGAAAGCTAATGCATAGCTGCAACTGGCGCCAAGTAAGGTAAGAAAAGCCAGCGCCAGTGACTCAATAGAAATGGCAAGCAACAGCAAAGTCGACGTCATGATAGACGGTGTGAAATAGACTTGCCCAATGCCATTGAGCAAGCCTTGAAACGGCAGAATATCCTTGTTCGTTTTCATCGTCTGATTACATTATTGAGTCATGTTAAATTTTTGTAATTCAGATTGTATACAATTTTATCAAGTTCACCATCTTCGAGTGTTAATTCTGATACCAGCGTTCACCATAAGCTTGTTGGTAATCTGGTGTTTCAATGATGCCTTCTTGTTCTGGAACGGTTTCTAACGGCCCAACAACAGTTCTATAGGGTAATACGCCAGCCCAAACTGGAATGTCCATATCGGCTTTATCATCATTCACTCCATGTTTACCAATCTTCACGGAAGCTTCTGTTAAAGGTATCGCCAACAACTCGGTCGCAGTGAGTTCTTTTTCATTACTGAGCCTCACTTCATCGGTTCTGCCCGGTGCGATTTGCTCAATAAAGATATTCAACAAGCGATCCTTTTCTTGATTGTCATCGATGACTGAAAATGACCCCAATACCACAGCAGAACGATAATGCGCACTATGATGAAATGCCGAACGAGCCAGCACCCAACCATCGAACAAGGTGAACGTTAAACAGGTTGGTTCTCCCTTTTTTAGTCCTTTTAGTAGGCGACTGTTTTTAGCTCCATGAATGTAGACTATATCACCCACTCGCCACGCGAGCATCGGGATGACCATTGGTCCTTGTTCGCCCTGCAATGCAATGTGTGCGATTAAGCTCTCATCAATAATTTGGTGCAGTTTCTCTTGTTCAAATACGGCTTTGTGAGCCCCTTTTTTAATCGTGGTTCTTTTCGTGTTAGATAACATAATCGCTCCTTAATCATTGCCTTTTGATTAATGTAGCGATTAACTGGTCTATTAAATAGAGCCACTTTTAAACACTATTTGGATCCAGTTATGCAGCCTATCGATGTCGGTGATCTACAGTTAGACGAACAACACGGCACGCGTCAAACCGCCTTGTTCCACGCGATAAGAGAGAAGATCGTTCAAGATTTATGGAGCAAGGGCAGTAAGTTACCTTCAACACGTAAGTTGGCTGTCGAGTTATCGGTGAGTCGAAATACGGTGATTTATGCGTACGAACAACTGGTTACTGAAGGCTATATCGAGAGTAAGCAAGGCTCAGGGTTTTATGTCTCGGTTGAACAACCAGAACACTTTCTAAGTTTGTCTAAGCCAAACAGTGTTCAGGATCCGAAGGTCAAACAAACAGTCAGTAAACCGAGTACAAACATAGCGACACCTAACGACATTAACCGCAGCTTTGCCCCAGGAGTTCCTGACTTAGATGCGTTCCCTTTTGCGAAATGGCAGAGGTTGCTGCAACGTCACTCTACACGTCAGAACATTGCGGGCAATCAAGAGGTTCAGGGAAGCTCAGCCTTGAGGGAAGCGTTGAGTGGGTATCTTGCAAGCAGTCGTTCCGTTCATTGTAATGCCGACAGAATCATCATCACCGCAGGTGCGCAGCAAGCCATCTCAATCGGATTAATGGCAACGTTAGCGATGGGCGACAAAATCCTCGTGGAGGAACCCGGTTATCGACAAGTACATAAAATTATCGATCTGTTGAGACTAGAGTTAGAAGGTGTAAGTGTGCGTGAAAAGGTGGGGTTGGATATTGAGAAAGTGTTGGCCAGTAATGCTAAGGCTCTGTATGTCACACCGAGTAACCAATACCCAATGGGCACGACTTTAAATACTGAGCAACGCCTTAAACTGATCGACTGGGCCAATCAACATCAGTCATGGATCATTGAAGATGACTATGACAGTGAGTTCCAGTTTGCTCATCGCCCTTACACCAGTATGCAAGGCTTAGCGGGTAAACTCGGGTTTGATGAACGAATCATTTATGTTGGTTCGCTGAGTAAAGTCATGTTCAACGGACTCCGCTTAGGTTACTTAGTGGTACCAGAAAGTCTGGTGGCGAAGTGTCTTGAGATCAAAGACGCGCTTACTGGAGACACGGCGTCCCACACACAGGAAGCTTTGGCGGATTTTGTTCGAGAAGGCGACTTGCTGCGTCATATTAGAAAGATGCGTCGGTCATACAAACTCAAGTATGAAGCCATGATAGAAGCGATTGAAAGCGAGTTTAACGGTGATCTTGAAGTGATCAGTCAGGCGGCAGGGCTACATGTGACCGTGAAGTGGTATCAAGGTATATCTGAACATGAGTGGAGCCGAAGAGCTGATCTTCAAAATATCATCATTCGTCCGTTTGATTTTTATGAGTACGGTTCGAGTGATGCTCGTGATTGGAGTGGGGCGGTGCTAGGGTTTGGAAATATCCGTCTGGCTGAGATAAAGCCGAAGATCAAACAGATCGCTCGGCTTTTTTATCAGTGATATTGGTAGGTATCGTTTACAGCTTGTCGATTCATCATTTATCGAGTTACAACTTGTCGATAGAGACGGTGGGTTTACCTTTACCTAGCCACTTCCGCCAAGGGAGTGACAATGTCACAAAAACAGTCACAGCATAGAGCATCGACCAACTTAAACAGATAAACACCAAGGTACAGATGACCAATGAAAGCATGGCAGTGTATCTAGATGCGCCTGTTAGTAATCGGCAAGCGGCTAACATTGCGAGCAGATAAACCAGAACAAAAATACCGTTGGCGAGCTTGAGAAAGAACTCAAGGTCTAAATTAGACAGCTCACCAATCACACACGAAATAAGCACGACAAAGCCAATTGCTAACGTTGGGTAGAGCGGTACGCCGCGGCTGTTCAGTTGAGCCATTCGACTTGCAGGGCTGTGTTGGCGGGCCTGAGCCCAGATCATCCGAGACAGGCTTTGTGTGTAAAGGTTTAGGCTGGCAAAGCAAGCAAAGAACCCCAGCACGCTGATGACGGTTTTGAAGCCATTACCAAACAGTTGTTCTGTTACCCAAGGGATGGATGCGGCATCGAATTCAGATGAACCGAAAGCACCCAGCTTAAGAATCACTACTGAGCAAGCCCAGTACACTAGCCCCGCAACAAAACAGCCTGCAATGATGGCGATTGGGAAGTCACGTTGTGGATTTTTGAATTCCTCTCCCATGTGAGCAAAAGCTTCTATTCCGACAAAGCACCAAAACATGACAGCTAAAGCAGCGCCGATAGACCACATTGAATTGGATGAGATGGCAGGAAGAGCAACATCGGTTGCCGTGATGTCGGCTTTCCAAACAAAAGCGCTGACTAAGGCAAAAATCGACAATGCGATCACGGTTTGCAGTCGGCCAGAAGATTTACTGCCCATCAAATTGACGGCAATAAGCAGGGCGACGGTAAAGGATTGAGCACCAAGTGGTGTATCGAGAGGTGCGGGTAACAATTGTTGAGCAAAACCACCAGCCAGTGCAATGGCCGCTGGAATACCGACAGGAATAACACTCACAAACAACCACGCCACGCTTGTTTCTAATCGCTCGCTAAACGCCTGGCGCACAAAATAGGCAGTACCACCTGCATTCGGGTAGCGTTTTCCTAATGATGCGAAGGTCAGTGCAATCGGGCAAATAGCGATAAACAGGATTAACCAAGCGAGAAGAGACAACTGTCCTGCAATGCCTGCTGCGATCGCAGGGATCATAAATAATCCAGTGCCTAGCAAGGTCGTCGAGAGTTGTCCGATTCCTGAAATAAGCGTGATTTCTTGTTTGAGTTGTGTCATTCGCTCTCCTAGCTATTTGATTCTGGTCACGGTCTTCCAGTAACTTTCTTCTGGTGTGTGAGAAGTTATGATTGAGAGCATACATTGTTGACATCAATAATACAGCTAGCGAAACGTCGTAAGACACCGTCATTTTAACGGTATTAATCCGATTCAGTGTGAAAGTGTCGGCTGTCAGAATGGCTGTTATAAGTAGGAAAGTTGTGTCAAATTAGGCGTTATAAATAGAACAATAAATGAAAAGAATCAGAAGCATGGATAAATTTGATCGCCAGATTTTGGATATTCTCAAAACCAATGCACGATGCTCAGTGAGCGATATCGCCCGAGATGTCAGCCTCTCGCGCTCAGCGGTGAACGCCAGAATCAAGAAACTGGAAAGCGACAAAGTGATTACGGGCTACTGCGCTCAAGTGGCAGAACCCAACCAAACGAAGAATGTGTGCGCTTATATCTTGTTGAAGTTCGACATGTCGAGTAGTGACCATAGTTGTGAGTCTTACGCGAAACAAATCCAGAGTATTGATGAGGTGCAATGGTGCCACTCTATTAGCGGTGAGACAGATATGATGTTGTACGTGGAAGTGGAAAGCATGGAGAGCTTGAACCGAGTTCGCGATCAGCTGCAAAGTTACCCGGATCTTCGCCACTTAATGACTCATACGGTTTTGACCGAGTTTTTCAACAAACAGAATGCGACGGTGCATTCATGTTAGGCAATATCAACTTAAACCTACTGCGTTCACTGCATGTACTTCTTGAAGAGTGTCATGTGAGCCGTGCCGCCCAACGTTTGCATATCACACAATCCGCGGTGAGCCGTCAGCTCAGCCAGTTACGTGATTTGTGTGGCGACCCTTTGCTGGTCCGTGACGGCAACAAACTGGTGCCGACCAACCGTGCATTGCTACTCAAAGGTAAACTCGACGACCTGCTTGGCGAGTTTGACCACCTGTTAGATGATAAACCCTTCGAGCCGCAAGACTGGCAGGGTGAATTGGTGTTGTCTTCGAGTGATTATGTCGCTCAGTATATTCTTCCTGTGATTGTGGCAGAGGTGTCTGCTGAAGCGCCGAACATTAATTTGGCTTATCGATTGTGGCAGCCAAACTACCTTGAAGCACTGAACGAGTCTGGGATTCATTTGGCTTCCAGTATGTTTCCCACAAAGCCAGAACATGTCTCAAGTATCAAACTTGGTGAAGATAAGTCGGTGTGTTTGATGCGAAAGTCGCACCCGCTGGCTCAACAAGCGGTTTTGAGTGCAGAAGATATTGTTCACTACTCTCACATCAAAGTGACGGGTGGTGGAGATAAAGACAGTTACGCGGACATAGCATTGAAGAAGCAAGGGCTGAAGCGAAGAGTGGCTTTACAGGTTCCGTTCTTTTCATCTGCTGGTACTGTGTTATTGCAAGACGACTATCTGATGATCGTGCCAGAACATATCGCCTATAACCTAGGTCGACACCTCGATACTACCTACTTTTCGTTGCCATTTGATACGGAAATGCATACCTATTGGTTAATGTGGCATCCTAAATATGACAACGACTCTGCCCACAAATGGGCGCGAGAAAAAGCATTCCAAGCCATGCAAAAGTCGAGTTACAATATCAGTATGACTTGAAATCATAGGTGTGATGATAATCTTTGATTTCAAATAATACCTCCTGCGAATTATGGTAAGTGCCAAGTATTGAGTATTAAGCGTAGAGCGTTCAGCTGGAACGCTTTATTTTATTAGGAATGGAATGATGACAGTAACAATTTGGTTTTCTTTATTAGCGATTTGCTTGTTGGGTGCAATGTCTCCGGGCCCAAGCTTGGCGATGATCGCTAAACACAGTTTGGCTGGTGGCCGTATGAACGGGCTTATCGCAGCTTGGTCACACGCTGCTGGTATCGGTATTTATGCGTTCGCAACCATTGTTGGTTTAGCCGTTGTGCTTGAGCAATCCCCAATGTTATTTAAAGGTATTAGCTTAGCGGGGGCTGCTTATCTGCTTTATCTTGGCGTTAATGCGTTACGTTCGAAAGGTGGTGTTGCCGCGAAATTAGAAGCGGGTGAAAAGATGAGTTACATGCAGTCTGCTCGTGAGGCTTTCTTGATCTCTATCTTGAGCCCAAAGATCGCATTGTTCTTCATCGCTCTGTTTAGCCAATTTGTAGCGCTAGGTAATGAACTGACCAATCAAGTGATTATTGTCTCAACGCCGCTGATTGTCGACGGCCTTTGGTACACCGTTATCACCTTGGTACTGTCTAGCCCGTTGATTGTTGAACGTATTCGCTCGAAAGCTCAGTTGATTGATCGACTATCTGGCGTGGTGCTGATCCTGCTTGCTGTTCGCGTGGTGTGGACGATATAGCAGTAAACGATAAGAATAAGTAACTAGGGTCTGTTAACTTTTAGTGGTTAAATTTTGTTCGAGATAGAATCGTTTTAGGCGCGGCAAGGAGTATGTAGCCTAGTCATTCTAAGTTAATACTTCTTAACAAAGCATAAAACGATTCTAGCCGAACCCTTCGGGCAGCCTTTGTGGTTCATTTCTACTGCGTTATCGGCTTCTCATGTAGGCTAGCTACACTTCAAAGCCTCTGCCTTGTAGAAATTTCCCACAAAGTGCTGCAAAAATCAGCTCTAAAGGTCAACAGACCCTAGACGTTCACCAGAAACGACACTCATTAAAAAAGGCTCACTAGACGTTATCTAGTGAGCCTTTTTGATTTCTCTGGATTAGCTTTTGGAAGACTTGAGCTTATTAGCCTTCAGAGTTCAGTACGGCATCTAGCTTCGCCATCGAGTCTGAGAAGTAGGGGTTGTAGGTCAAACGCGCATGGTTCTTCCCTTCTTCACGATAGCCCCAAGCTGAGTACCAAACCTCACTGGTTGCATTGCATTGTTCTTCAAACCCTTCTGCCTGACCATTGGAGCAAATCTTCTCGCTACCATTGATTCCGTAATAAGGGTTGTTTGGTGAGAACAGTAAGCCCATGTGAGAGCCGTTCGAGATGCGTTGCTCTGGGATCTTCATGCTGTACTGAACAGCGCGAGGATCCTCGAGAGTCGTCTCTCCTTGCCAAACCAACACATTGTTTGGATTCGGCATAGATTCAGTAAAGGCTTGCTGAACGTAGTTGGTGTCAATCACGCTGTCGCCTTCACTCATCATAATAAAAACTGGTTTATCGAAGTGTTTATCTTGTAAGTCACCACGTACGACTTCTGATGTCTCGTAGTAAACCGATGCACCATTCATTGGCAACGAGTTGTAACGCAACACATTGTCTTCAGGATCTTGATCCGCCCAAGTGACAAAGTAGCTTGCTAGTCCCGCGTATTGAACGGCAGACGAGCTCGGTTGAAACGCAGGTGAGAACAGCAGTAACCCAGAGATCTTTGGATCGTTCATCGCCTGTGAAGTCACGAGGTTCGCGCCGGTTGAATAGCCGCCTAGCCAAACAGAATCATACTCTTGCTCAAGTAACTTCGTATGATGAGCCACCACACCTTGCCAATCTTCTAGGCTCGGCTGCATTAAATCACCCACGCGACTGCCGTGACCCGGAAGTAATACGGTTCTCACTAAGTAACCTTGCTCTGCCAAATGGGTAGCGATGTCTTTAAATGAGTAAGGTGAGTCGCCTAATCCATGAACCAATAATACCGCCTTGCCGTTTGGCGAGGTTGGTTGATACTCGGTTGGTGAATTGAGTTGGATCTCAAGTTGCTTGTCTTCCGTCATGAACACGCGGTTTTTCAATAACCAATCTTGTGTGTCATTGACGTAGGCATCAAAGCTGTCTTGCTGATAGCTAGGCAAGTCTGGAGATGTTTCGTAAGCGGGTATCGGTGTCTCGTTGGAACAACCAACGAGACTTAAAGTCGTTAAGGCCAGCAGTGCTAGGAGGGGCTTTCTTTGCATTATGTAATCTTGTCTCTGTTGTGCTTTCACTATGTCTGAAACTAAAGTTTAGGTTACTTTTTGCTTGAAAGGTCTTCGTATTCACCTTCAATAACACCGGCATCATTGGTTGATGACTGACGAGTGTTCATATGAGCTGCGAAACCTTGTTTCTTCATTTGATTCTGAATGCGCTTGCCAGTAATTAAAGCTGCAATAGCTAAAGGAATAGCAAGGATCAAGCTTGTGAATAACGCCAAAAGGCCAGTAAACAATGCAACAATCGTAACTAATATATTTTTCATATTCATTCCTCTTTTTCTATGTTGTTACTTTATCGCTTCTATTCTGAACGAAACATGAACGCCGTTAATAAATCTCTGAGAGTCACTATGACACGGATGTGTGCTGTTAGGGAGTTTATATGTAGTCATAATCACGCACTAAAAACATGGAATAAAACTAAGTTTAATAAAATCAATATGTTAAAAGTTGGCACGCTTGATGCTCTATAGGGGTTGGAATAAGTCACTGTAAGCAAAGTACTTACAGTTAATAAAAATTACTGGAGCCCTTATATGTTCTGTATTCAATGTGAACAAACAATTCAAACCCCAACCGTAAAAGGCTGTTCTTTCGCACAAGGTATGTGTGGTAAAACTTCGGAAGTATCCGACCTTCAAGACGTGTTGGTGCATTCTCTTCAAGGTGTTTCTTTTTGGGCCAATTTGGGCCGTGCGTGTGATGTTATTGATACTGAAATCGACGAGTGGGCGCCAAAAGCGTTTTTCGCAACACTAACCAACGTTAACTTCGACCCTGCTCGTATCATCGAATTCGCACAACAGTCCCATGAATTCAAGCAGCGTTTAGAGCAACAGGTTCGCGCGGCAGCGACATTGATTGGTTTTGAGATCCCAGCGCTTTCTGCTGCTGCTCAATTCGACCTTCCAACGGACTCTTCAGAGCTATTGGCGCTTGCCCCTCAAGCGGCGGTAAACCGTGGTCACGACTCTCAACACGAAGATGTGATTGGTCTTCGCCTTCTTTGCCTATACGGTCTAAAAGGTGCAGCAGCTTACATGGAGCACGCACGTGTTCTTGGTCAAACTGATAATGCTATTTTCGCTGAATACCATGAAATCATGGCGTTCCTAGGTACAGATCCATCAGACCTAAAACAACTGTTAGATACGTCTATGCAGATCGGCTTAATGAACTACAAGGTCATGGAAATGTTGGATAAAGGCGAGACAGATACCTTCGGTCACCCTCAACCAACAACCGTGAATGTGAAGACGAAGCGAGGTCACTGTATCCTTGTTTCTGGTCACGACCTGCATGATCTAGAAAAGATCCTTCAACAAACGGAAGGCAAGGGCATTAACGTTTACACCAACGGTGAGATGCTACCTGCACACGGCTACCCTGAACTAAACAAGTACCCACACCTTGCGGGTAACTACGGCAGCGCTTGGCAGAACCAGCAAAAAGAATTTGCGAACTTCCCAGGTGCGATCGTAATGACATCTAACTGTCTGCTTAACCCAGATGTGGGCTCGTACGCTGACCGCCTATTTACGCGTAGCATCGTAGGCTGGCCGGGTGTTGCTCACCTTGAAGGTGACGATTTCAGTGCAGTGATCGATTGTGCTCTTGCGCAAGAAGGCTTTAAGCATGACGAGATCGAGCAAATGATCACTGTCGGTTTTGGTCGTAACGCCTTGATGGAAGCAGCGCCTGCGGTTGTTGAACAAGTGAAAGAAGGCAACATCAAACACTTCTTCCTAGTGGGTGGTTGTGACGGCGACAAATCTGAACGTAGCTACTACACAGATTTCACAGCTCAAGCGCCAGAAGATTCAGTAATCCTGACATTGGCATGTGGTAAATTCCGTTTCAACAAAAACCAATTCGGCGACATTAACGGTATTCCACGTCTGCTCGATGTTGGCCAATGTAACGATGCATACTCAGCGATTCAGCTTGCTCTTGCGCTGTCTCAAGAGTTTGATTGTGGCATCAACGAACTACCACTAACACTTGTTCTTTCTTGGTTCGAGCAAAAAGCGATCGTTATCCTGCTTACTCTGTTCGCACTGGGTGTGAAAGGTATCTACACAGGCCCAACAGCGCCTGCATTCCTAACTGAAAACCTACTAAAGATTATTCAAGACGAGTTCGATATGCGTTCTATCTCAACGCCAGAGCAAGATCTTAAAACAATCTTAGCGGCTTAATCTAAGCCCACTCCCAAGCCCCGTTGTTGCTGTTCTCTAGGAACGTGCAGCGGCGGGGCTTTTTAGATTTAATTCTTTAGTATCAGTGAGGTGTGTGAACTATGTATGCATGGTCGGATAGCGATTCAATCAATTTAGTGTGTTTAAAGAAATGGCACGAGACGCCAGATACGGTCAGCTTTGAGCTTGGCAGTATTCCACAAGATTTACATTTCAATTTTAAGCCCGGTCAGTTCATCACCTTGGGTTTAGATATGCCGACGAAAACGGATTACCGTGCTTATTCCGTGGCTTCTTGCCCCGAAGATAACCGCCTGAAGTTGACGGTCAAGCGTGTGGAAGGTGGCTTGGTTTCGAACTTTATTGTTGATGAGCTTGATGAAGGTGACGAGGTTTCTGTGTTGAAGCCGGCAGGCTCGTTTAACTGTATTGATTGCATGCCAACGGCAACAAAGAAAGTAACGCTAGTGAGTGCGGGCTGTGGCATTACACCCGTAATGGCGATGGTAAAATATTGGCTGTCTCAAGACAGTGACAGTGACAGTGACATTGAGATTGATTTCGTCCACATGGCACGCAACAAGCTTGAGACTATCTACTTTCAAGAACTTCATCAGCTCGATGAATCACATGCGAATTTCAACTTAAAACTGCTGTTAAAAGACAACGAAGGAACAACCGCCCCTCAAGGTCGTTTAGATAAAAACTGGTTGGTGAAACTGAGCCCAGATATCTTAGATAGAACGGTTTACCTGTGTGGGCCTGTCGGCTTCATGCAAGATATTGAGAGTTATCTGAAAGAGCTTGAGTTCAACATGGATAACTTCTATCAAGAAAGCTTTACTCCTGCTACTCAGGATGCTCAATCAGAAGCGTCAAACGCCGAAATTGCTGACGATACGAATAGTGCTGTTAAGGTATTTGTGCCTGCGTTCGGCGCTGAAGTTGAAGCGGAAACTGGCACACCATTGGCGGATTCATTAGAAAAAGCAGGCGTTCCAATTATTATCGCTTGTCGTAGTGGGATTTGTGGTTCGTGTAAATGCAAAGTGACCAAAGGATCTGTGGAATCAAGCAGCCAAGAAACATTGACGCCAGAGCAGATTGAACAGGGCTACGTGCTTGCATGTTCAAGCTCGATTCAGTCAGATGTTGAGGTTGAGTTATAACAGACGTAAAGCTGTGCAAGAGTGATGAAGACAAGATCTTATTATAGCGATAAAAGTTAGGGCGCTAGATGTAAAAAGGCCACCTAGATCAGTTAGAGAGAGCAGATCTAAGTGGCAACCCTCTTGTTTATACGGGGGAGTAAAACAAAAGGGGTTGCGAAGTCCATACAGACTTCGCAGATATAGTTATTATGTTGTGGAGCTTGTTGCGATGGACGTATCTACAAGAGCGAAGTTAATTAAACTTCTGGGTATGTCTTGTAGCGTACACCCATCATCTGTTCCATACAGTGAACAACTTGGCAGCTGTAGCCAAACTCGTTATCGTACCAAATGTACAGCACGGCACGGTTGTCTTGTGCGATAGTCGCCACACCGTCAACCACACCTGGGTGACGAGAGCCAACCAAGTCGGTAGATACAATCTCAGTCGAGTCTGTGTAATCAATTTGTGCAGACAAAGCAGAAGACAGCGCCATTTCACGCAGGTACTCGTTCAACTCTTCTTTGTTTGTGCCTTTCTCAAGGTTTAGGTTCGCAACTGCCATTGAAACGTTTGGCGTAGGAACGCGAATCGCATTACCTGTTAGCTTACCTTCCATTTCCGGCATCGCTTTTGATACTGCTTTAGCAGCGCCAGTCGATGTCAGTACCATGTTCAATGATGCAGCACGACCACGACGATCACCCGAGTGGAAGTTATCGATTAGGTTTTGATCATTGGTAAATGAGTGCACCGTTTCGATGTGACCAGACAGCACGCCAAACTTGTCGTGAACCGCTTTCAATACTGGCGTGATTGCGTTAGTAGTACAGCTTGCTGCAGAGATGATGGTGTCTTCTGGCTGAATAACATTTTCATTCACACCAAATACCACGTTCTTGATGTCGCCTTTACCAGGTGCAGTCAGTAGCACTTTCTTCGCACCGTTACACGCAACGTGTTGGCTCAGGCCTTCCGCGTCACGCCATACGCCTGTGTTATCAACCACAAGTGCATTTTCAACACCGTAAGCCGTGTAATCCACTTCTTCTGGTTTGTTTGCGTAGATAACTTGGATGAAGTTACCGTTAACGATGATCGCTTTGCGTTCTTGGTCTACAACAATGCTGCCGTTGAATTGGCCGTGTACAGAGTCACGACGAAGCAGGCTTGCACGTTTTTCTAGGTCGCCATCTTTGCCGCCGCGTACAACGATTGCACGTAAACGCAGTGGGTACCCCGGGCCACTTTTCTCGATCAACAGACGAGTTAGCAGTCGGCCAATACGACCAAAACCGTACAATACAACGTCACGAGGTTCTGTCATTGCATCGCCTTCAAGCGATTCGATAAGTGCAGTTTGTAGGAAATCATCCAACCCATGTGTGTCTTCGCGATCTTGCCAGAATGAATGCGCAAGGCGACCAACATCAATACGACATGGAGATAAGTCCATAGAGAGAAGGTGTTGAATGATAGGTTGAGTCTGTTCTGCTGTAAGAGGAGAACCAGTGTAACGTTTTGCGATGCGGTGAGCTTTGATGATGTCGATAGTTGTCGCGTTAACTAAGGTCTTACCAAAGAGGATAACTTCTACGCCTTTTTGACGGTATAACTGACCTAAAGTTGGAGCGATGGATTCAGCAATGGTTTGACTAGTTTGCCAATCTAGGAGGTGCTTTTCGGGACTCATCTTTACTCGGGACCTTTCACGTTAAGTTTCTGCATTCATGGCGGTTGTAGGGAAGCCAATCAGCATAGGGGATTTGAGGCATCAGTCTGTGGTCTCTATTGCCACTTAAATGTGCTGATATACCTTGTGTGTAACTTGTAATTTTTATGTGGCAGGATTGTAAGGTGCGACGGGTTATTCTGCTAGGAAAAATAAATGCAGACAAAATATCTGTAAATTGGCTTTATATTAGCCATAAATCAAGATTTGAACGTAGATAAAGACTATTGACTTTAACAATCTGTAGCACTTATTTTTCGTCAAAAAATACTCAATTCAAAGGGTAATATGTAATACAGGTCATATTGAACATTAAAGGTGTGATCGCTAACTCAAGTTACACGTAAACAGTAAACGATAAATAAGGGAATTAACGAGTATTGATGTTCGACCTTTGAATAAGCCTAGCTTGAGTGTGAAAAGTGCATCACGCAAACGATTGGATGTCACAATTTTAACCTAACTATCCACTTTGTTAGCACGCAGAGTCATTATTCACAGTCTAGTTGAGCCGCAGAATGTGGATGTGTACTTGTTATGCCGGTGATAATAACTGGAGAAAACGTCTTTTGTTTACCTTTTGCTCACTGAAACCTCGCTTGTTTAAACCAGTCTTAATAAAGCACGCCTTTCCGCTTTAAAGCACTTTTCTGGATACCAGTTGGCTTTAATTTTTCGTTCTGGGCTCAGAGTATCGTTTGTTCATATCCAATTTGATCAATAACCCTCTGTTAATGTCCTATTCTTAATTTGGGTTAGGTAAATTACTTTCGGGAAGGGAGTCGTTATAAAAATGATAAACATGTCAATTAGATGGCGTCTTATTTTTCTTTCCACGGTTTCTGTACTCATTATGTTCGGGTTTACAGTGAATGAAGTGCTTAAGAACGATGAGAAGATGAATCACCTTGAAACAACGCGTATTAAGGTCGAAGCGCTTCAATCTTTTAATACGGTTTCAAGTGATGCTTATCGATGGTTGGTGCTGTCTAATGACTCCCCTGAGAAAGGTCAGTTGCTTTTAACACTGCAATCAGAACTGGATAGACTGACTCAGTATGGAATGCGACTTCAACGGTTCGACAGCAATTGGAGTATTGACCCTCAGTTAGCTGAATTGAAAAAGTTGTTGATGATCCTAGCTAGTACACCTGAAACGACAGACAGCAGAAAATTGACAGAGCGCGCTTTCGACTTGTTAAAAGACGTGCTGATGGAGCTGTCTGAATATCGTATGGCCTTAGTCGATGAAAATATCGGTCAAGCTGAAGCGATGTTTATCAATCTTACGCATTATGTGTTTTGGACTCAGAGAGAAGCGTGGTTAAGCTTCAGTTTGAATCGCTCCCCAGAGTTTAAAAACCAATACTTGCTTAGCTATGTCGCTGCTCTAGAGAGGCAGCAACAGCTATTAGATACATTTTTCCGTTCGGATACGCGTTCTCCAAACATTAGACAGTTGCTAAACGCGGTCGCCAAAGATGATTTTCAAGACAAATTTATATCTCGAATCCTCAAAGGGGACTTTTCATCACCCGAAATATATCAACACTTGAAAAGCTTAGAGGTTAAAAAACGGGCTATTTCAAACGCGATTGGCGCTTACACCAATCAAATACAGTTTGAACTGACCAAGAATATCGCGTTGCAGAAAAGGCAAACCTTGGTCATGACGTTGCTTATACTCATCGCTTCTGGTGTTTTGATGTGGCTTGGGGTTGCGACATCTCTGCGCTTAAACAGAAACCTGTCGATTATCTTGAAAGGTTTGTCGGAATGCGCTGATAGCTACGGCCAGCCAAAGGTGATTCGTATCCAAGGGAACGATGAGCTTGCCGAGTTCACTGAAACCCTAAATCGAGTGATGGAACGCAACTATCTGCACAACAAAGAGTTGATAACAGCAAAAGAAGACGCGATTTCGGCTAACAAAGCCAAAAGCGCATTCTTAGCAAATATGTCACATGAAATACGCACGCCACTTAACGGGATCATTGGCATGGCTGAGATCTTATCTCAAAGCCAACTGAGCCCAAATCAACAAGAAGTACTGGGGGATATCGAATCGTCCTCTCACTCTTTACTGGTGCTGCTGAATGACATACTCGACCTGTCTAAAATCGAGTCGGGTAACTTGATGTTGTCACCACACAATGCTGATTTGCGAGAAGCGGTTTATGACTCTGTGAGTGTGATTCAGTCGAAAGCGATAAGTAAGGATATTGAGCTCGACATCAATATCGATTATCAAACGCCGTCACAACTGTTTTTCGATGAGTACCGCGTGAGACAGGTGCTGACCAATCTGCTTTCTAATGCCATCAAATTTACGTCTAAGGGCACAATTACAACTGACATTGCTTATACACCTATGTCTATGGGCAGGGGCAAGCTTGAATGCAGCGTGTCTGATACCGGGATTGGGATTGAGCCCGAGAAGTTAGAGTCCATATTTGAACCTTTCACTCAAGAAGATGGCAGCATTACCCGTCAATTTGGCGGTACGGGGTTAGGGCTTGCGATTTGTCGACAGCTTGTTGATTTGATGGGTGGTTACATTACCGCGCGTTCAGTGAAAGGAGAGGGCTCTACATTCACTTTTTGTTTGTATGTCGATGTTGTAGAAGCGCCTGTTCAAACTTTCGATAACCTGAGCCGAGCGACCATCATCTCGAACTCTTTCAATTACCTCGATCAGCTCGTTAAAGAGTGTGAGCGTTTGAATGTTCGAGCCAATGTGGTGTCATCCATTGCTGCCCTTAGTGAAAGTGTAAAAGAAAGTGACTTCATACTTTATTGTCATACCTTGCACCACTCTATGGAAAAAGATCTTGCGACGTTGAAGGTGATATATCCTCTTGCTCGCGTCATCGTTTGTCAGCATCACCTATTTAAAACCAACCTAATCAGAGAAACGGTCCACTCGACTCATACCTTGCCATTCTTGGGCCGACGTTTCTTAACCAGCTTACAATCTCTCGATGTGGGCGAAGAGCAAACGCCTCAAGTGGAAGCAAAAGATGAAGAAGTTCGCTCTCTGAATCGACGCATTTTGATCGTTGAAGACAATCTGATGAATCAAAAAATAGCGAGCTTCTTCCTTGAGCAAGCGGGTTATGAATATTTGATTGCCAGTAATGGCCAAGAAGCGGTGGATGTCATCACCCAGGGTGCTCAGTTTGATGCAGTCTTAATGGACTGCATGATGCCTGTTATGGATGGCATAACGGCGACTCGTGCGATACGTCAGTGGGAAGCCGATCAACAAGTCACACCATTACCCATCATAGCTTTAACCGCCAGTGTTCTAGAAGAAGACATCAAAGATTGTTTTGAAGCCGGTATGAACGCCTACTTACCTAAACCCTATAAATCTCACCAGCTGTACGATCTTTTCAGTAGCCTTGATATTGTCTAGGGCTCCCGTATCAAGGCTAGCGCGGCGCTACTTAACGAACTTCCAATCCAAGGTTGTATTGTGCAAGGCAACGACCGACATAGCTGATGTTCAGCAAGGCTGCGACTAAGATGGTGCTGATGTGGGCGACGATTTGAATTGGCAGTGAGAAGTGATCGGCCATTGGATAAGCAACAATAATACTGAGAAGCATAAGCAAGGTTGTGATAGCTAGACTGAAGTTTGAAACAGAAAGCAGAGTTTGAAAGCGTTGAGTCATCGTCTTCATATTGAATTCCTAATTGCTATTAATAATTATGATACTTGTTATTAATATCAATTAGCGTTCCGGTTTTAATTTACATTTAAAATCATAATCTTATGTAATTTCGCTTGTTTTTAGAGTCTAAGTGACACGTGCGAATTGCAGGTCTTTATGACTTGATCGTGTTTCTTTACCATTGTCTAAACCCACAAGTATCGATGTGGAATCGAACACCTGAATATAAACCAAGCCCAACATTATTTTTTTGCCCGAATTCCGAATGAATATTTTTAAGTTTCACGTGTAGATCTTCGCGAGTAATGTCATTTGCAGGCACTAGGTCTAAGGCACAAAACTCTAAGTGCTTACTTCGCAGTGCACCACCAGCTTGTTGATTGTAGATATCGGTTCGCTCTCCAGATACTGGTATAACAACACCGATTTCAGGCTCAATATATTGTTGTATGTATTTCAAGGTATTGATCATGTTAGGCACGTTTTTCTTATTGGGAAGGGTAAACAAAGTGGTGTTACTCATTGCCCAGTCTGTTCCTTGAAGTAGCACTAAATGCAATGGCATACTTTTGGTCACACCAGCATCTTTGAGCTGTTGCCCAACTTCCTTTACTTTATCTTCTGCATGATTAAGAAGCATCCAACCTCGAAATGCCGATCGAGTCGGAACCTTGTAACCATGAACATCTACTACGAGGTCGTCGTAAGTGATTTCTGTCTCTTCAGTGTAAAGTCTCTCAAATTCTTCGGGGTAGGGCTGAGTTGATGATAGCGCTAAGGTAATCAGAATACTTGCGTACATAGGGTCACTCCATTGCTTGCGTTTACTTAGTAACTTACCTTCACTTGATAACTTGCTGTCACCAAATCATTTACGTTCAATTAAGTATAGACGATAGAATTTACGTACAAAAAAACCCACTACAAAGAGTGGGTTGCTAACATTATTGCAAGTCAATTTACTCGGTTAGATTACTTCTTACCTTGGGTTTGCTTGTCTTCTTCTGTTAGTTCACGAATACGACGGCTGATATCGCGACGCGCTTTAGAAATCTCTGCGCTCTTAATGATGTGGTCATCAACACGGTCTTCGTAGTCTGCTTTCATGTTTTTGATAATGCCTAAGATTTCGTCATGAGTCATTTCTGGCTTGATGTAATCAAGTAGGTTATCAAGGAGGTCGACACGCTTGCGGTTGTCGCGAACTTTCTTTTCGTTGTCTAAAAGTTCACGCTTAAGTTTGTTCTTACGTCGTGCTTGGTTAACAATTTCAAATACGCTGCTCATAGATTCCTTTTCCTATTCGTCAAATACGTTGTCTGCTTCTGATTAAAGCACATCAATTGATGATGTAACAGTCTTTAGATCAAAGCAAAAGTAAGGTTGTTTAATTATTCGTCACTCTCGCTGATGTGTGATTGTTTTTATCTTACCGTTCAAGTTAGTATCCCATGTAGATACTGCATTGATACGAAATGTGAAATGAATCAACAACAATTGGAAAACGAAGAATTGGACGACAATGTCACTGAATCTTCAGCAGAACAAAACAAGCTTCGTGATGCGTATGTACAAGAGCGTACTTATTTGGAAGTCGTGGAAATAGAGCTAAACCGTTCTAAGATCATAATGATTGATGAACAGGGCAGAAAGAAACGAGTACCAATTTTGTCTGAACACTAGTTACTGCATTGTTAGGTGTTGAGATGGAATTATCAAAATAATAAAAAGGAAAAACGATGAACACAGTACTTTCCCCAATTGAAGCGAGAATTATCGGTTGTTTGATCGAGAAAGAAATCACTACTCCCGATCATTACCCACTGACACTGAACAGTTTAACCACGGCATGCAATCAAAAGAGTAACCGTGAACCTGTTCTCTCTCTTTCTGAGTCAGATGTTTTAGATGCAGTTGATGGTTTAATCGGACGTCGCATGGTGAGTGATGAGAGCAGCTTCAATAGCCGTGTTAATAAGTATCAGCATCGTTTCTGCAACACTGAGTTCGGCGATCTGCAATTTACAGAGCAAGAGCGTGCAATCATCTGCTGTATGTTACTGCGCGGTGCGCAAACACCCGGTGAACTTCGTACTCGAACGGGTCGCCTTGCAAACTTTAGTGATGTGAAAGAAGTAGAAGCAACATTAGACAAACTCGCTGCAAGAGAAGCAGGTGCCTTGGTTGTGAAGCTGCCACGCGAAGCGGGTAAACGTGAATCACGCTACCAGCATTTGTTGAGCGGTGAAGTGGACGTTGAAGCGTTTGCGATGGCATCAGTAAGCGCGGCTGCCCCCTCTGCAACGAGTGAAAAGTTTGAAGAGCTTGAGTCTGAAGTTGCAAGCCTACGAGCAGAAGTGGCAGAGCTTAAGGCTCTGGTTGAATCACTGCTTTAAATGTCAGATGCTGATAAAAATGCGGATTGGGTCGTGTACTTGATCCGCAATCGTCACAATGCCCTTTATTGTGGCGTGACGAACAATCTAGAACGTCGATTTGAACAACATCAAACCGGTAAAGGCGCCAAAGCTTTAAAAGGTAAAGGCCCACTTAAGCTGGTTTGGAGCTTTGGTGTTGGCTCAAAAAGTGAGGCGTTGAAAACCGAATACGCGATCAAGCAGTTGCCCAAATCCCGCAAAGAAAAACTGGTATCACTCAAACTAATCATTGAGTGGCAAGAAGAGCAAATTCAATATATCGAAGTCTCATAATTCATAGCTAAAATGTTTGTTATTGATTAAATCTTAATAGTGTAAGGGGCTATAATAGCTCTAGCTAAGCTTATGAATTTAAATGGTAATTACTCTTACCGTGAATGGGCTGAAATCATAATTTAACTCGTTGTTCTTAATCTCCATTCCAAATTAACATATTGCTCATTTAGAATGTCGTTCTAATTAGTGTTAGACGCTATCATTTATCATCGTTGTCCTACATAATATCCACTAGCCATACAAAGAGATGGTGTCATGCTAGGTTAAAAAATGAGCCAAAGTAGCTCATATAAAACGAGAAAAATATGAAACGTTTACTGATGTTGTTTGGACTTGCCGTATTTTCTGCGTCCGCTCTCTCCCATGGTACTCATGTCCTCAATGGGTACTGGGAATACCAAGATTATCTTTCCACTTTTCCAGAACAAAGAGCATTGACCGATAAAATGGTCGAGGCTGTACAAAATCACCCTGTGCCACTGAGAAGGATCCAAGATGAGCCGATCACGATTTCCGTGGTGTATCCGGGTCAACAGATCTCGGATTACTGGGTTCGCAATATTCAAGCTTTTGAGAAGCGTCTCGATAGGCTGAAGATCCGCTATCAAATAAATCAAGTGTTTACCCGTATTAATGCCGATCTCGCGCAGCAGAGTATTTCGTTGCAAGAAGCGATTGAAAACAAGACGGATTATTTGATTTTCACGCTAGATACCACGCGCCACCGCAAGTTTATCGAGCACGTGTTGACCTCTACAGACACCAAACTGATTCTTCAAAATATCACGACGCCAGTGCGAGCTTGGGCAGATAGACAGCCATTTATGTATGTGGGTTTTGACCATGCGACAGGCAGTTTAAAACTGGCGGACTATTTTAAACAAGTAAGTCCGCCAGACAGTAAGTATTCTGTTTTGTATTACTCACAAGGCTATATCAGTGATGCGCGTGGAGATACTTTTATCCATGAAGTGAATACGGATACCAACTTTACCCTTAAGTCTTCGTTTTACACAAAATCAAACAAAGACAGTGGCTACCAAGCGGCTAAAATCAGCATAGAGAACGATAAGGATCTAGACTTTATCTATGCATGTTCAACGGATGTCGCTCTCGGTGCAATGGAAGCGATTCGTGAATCGGGCCAAGACATCTTAGTGAATGGTTGGGGAGGCGGCTCTGCTGAACTTGAAGCCATTGCAAGGGGCGACCTAGATGTTACTGTCATGCGTATGAACGACGATACAGGCATTGCAATGGCAGAGGCGATCAAGTGGGATCTAGCCGGTTTGGAAGTGCCTACCGTTTACTCTGGTGAATTTGAAATTGTCACCAAGGAAGATTCCCCAGAACGTATTTCAGAACTTAAACAGCGAGCATTTAGGTACTCAGGTCACTAATGAAGAAAAGTTACGCCAGTACACCTAGAAACACTTTAGCTAGACTCATTACGCGTATCGTTATTTTGGTGATAGGCGTGATGGCACTTGGCGTGCTTATTCATAATTATGAAACCAGCAGTAATATCGTACAGCAAGAGACGAATCGAACGGTACAGCAAACCTCAAGCCTGATCCAAAACATGTTTGATTATCGTTTGTCGGTGCTGCAAATCCATCAAGACAGTAGCTCACACAGTGAAACTCTCAGAGAGCACTTTGATACGGGTAATGACGAGACTCTGAGCTACTTTTTCTTTGGTGTTGACCAAGGTGAACCGGATCATGCACCAGATTTACGCTTTGTCTCAACCCACGATGGTTTGGCTTGGGAAGACGGCAACAGTCAATTTTATGGTTTGGATGAGTCCAACTTAAAGCATATTTCTGATGAGGTTTCGTTCAGCAGTAATTGGCATTTTATTAAACTGAGGACAGATATAGGTAAGCGTCACTTGTTGGCTCGCCGTACCCCTATTGTTGATAACGCTACTGGGGAAGTCCTTGGTCAACTCTATATCGCCATTGTGCTTGACAATAACTTCTCTTTGGCTGAGTCAATCCAACAGGGCAGTAATAGCGAAAATATCGTGATTGAAGCGCACGGTACACCGGTGACATCGACATTCAGTGGTGATGAAAGCTACACCATTACTGACATCCTCAATTACCAAATGTACGAACAGTTGCCGCGTCATTTCGTTACCATCGCAACCATTAAGATTAATGCTGTTGAAACTCCTTTAATCATTCGAGCTGTTCAAAAAAATAATAATTTCATTGCGTTAGAAGAGAATTATCAGCGTGCGATCATCGTGGTGATTGTGGTGATCATATTGATGTCTTTTTTTGCTCGAACTTGGATTCAAAAGAGAGTCTCAGCCGAGCTTGATAAGCTAATGGACTTTACTCGTTCGGCAAGTGCTAGCGAAGAGTACAACAAGTTCGATGGCTCTAACATTTTCGAATTTCATCATATTGGTTGTACTCTTGAAGACACCTTTGAGCGCTTATCTGAACAGAATCAAAAATTCCAAGATCTCTTTAACTTTGCTCATTCGCCTATCTTAGTTTGGTCTGAAAAAGGCGATTTGATTCAGATGAACCCCGCCGCTCGTATGGCGTTGTTCGATGCTGATGACAATTATGGTCCAATTGCCCAAGAGTTTGAGCAGCGAATGCTGCCTAATATTCAAATGGTGGTTCAGGGTTCTAAACTGACGGGTATTAACGTACCCATTGGTGAAAAGGTGTTTCGTTGGAACATGTCTGCTATTCGCGTGGAACACGGCATCACAGGAGTGGTGGTACAAGGGCAAGATATTACTAAGCTAATCGAGGCGGAAAGACAGGCTGATCGAGCAAGAGAAGAAGCTGAGCATCTTGCGAATGTGCGAGCAGACTTCTTAGCTAAGATGAGTCATGAGATTCGCACGCCGCTCAACGGTATTCTCGGTGTGTCTCAGCTGCTCAAGCGCTCTATGCACAATGAAGATAATCGCGAGCAGGTGGATGTACTGTGTAATAGTGCGGAACATTTACTGGCGGTACTTAACGATATCTTGGACTTCTCAAAGATTGAGCAAGGGCAGTTTAATATTCAAAAGAAAGACTTCCGTTTAGGGGAGTTAGTTAATACCTTAGACAGCATCTATCGACCGCTGTGTGAAGATAAATCCGTCGAATTTACCATTGTGAATCACTTGGTTGATGACATTGAAATCAATACCGACCAAGTACGCCTCAATCAGATCATGTTTAATCTGTTGAGTAATGCTTTTAAATTCACTCATCAAGGCGGTATCTCCGTCAGCTTTGATCTCGAGAGTATCTTTAACTCCGATCACGCCAGCTTGATCGTTCGAGTGAAAGATTCTGGCATTGGTATTGATGAAAGCAAAATTGATGCTGTTTTTGAACCCTTTGTTCAAGCCGAAGAGACCACCACTCGTGAATATGGTGGCACTGGTTTAGGACTTACAATTGTAAAAAATCTGGTCGATATGCTGGAAGGGGACATTCAAGTCCGCAGCGTGATAGGTCAAGGCTCAGAGTTCACGATAGAAATTCCTGTAGTCGTACACGCCAAGCCGCTATTAGTCGATGCTAAGCAACAAGCTGAGGTTGAGCCAGAGGCGTTGTTTAGTCGACCTTTGAATGTGTTGCTGGTGGAAGACAATCACACCAACGCCTTTATTGCTCAGGCTTTCTGTAAGAAATATGGCATGGTCGTCACCTGGGTAAAAGATGGCTTAGAAGCGATTGAGATGGCTAAGACGATTACCTATGACTTGATCTTGATGGATAACCAACTCCCTAATCTCGGTGGTGTTGAAACCACTCAGCAGCTAAGAGGTGAGATTGGTGTGTCAGCCCCTATTTATGCGTGTACCGCTGATGCTCAAGAGTCAACTAGAGACAGCTTTATGGCCGCAGGGGCGAATTACGTGATTGTAAAGCCGATTAAAGAAGAGTCGCTCCACCAAGCGTTTGTTCATTTCAAAAACTCATACTGGAATGACACAGAGCACTAGGCTTTAACTTAGTGCTCTTTAATGGAGTCTGTTGAAGAGAAGTAACTAATTTTCTGCCTTTATATCGAGCCAGCGACAAAGGCTTGTTCCAATAGCAGCGTTTTCAACTCATCACTCATATCTAGGTGTTCAGGGAATTGGATACCTAGCAGCCAGCCTTGTCTTTGCCTTTTCTTACTTACCACCTTGTAGACAAGATCGTCATCTAAGTACTCATTTAAGTCAGAATTAACTTTTATCTTCCAGCCGACATCAATATCTGATTGCTGGGTAAGATAGATACCGCACCCTGACGCTGAAAAGTCGACTAGTGTGGCATCCAGCGACAAGGTATCAAAAGTGACTTCACAGCTGAGACGTACTTTATACCTTTCGTGTTCACGAATAGGCTTGCTTGCAAAGTTTGAGGGTGGGCGAAGGAAGATTAGATGTGCTGGAGAGGTGATATGAGCCAGTACATTGGTTTTGAACGCGACAATGTGCCCAAGTTCGGTGTCGGTAATCGCACGAACAATAATATCAACGTTTGTGAGCTTTCTCAGCGTCAGTGCTTCTGTCGCTTTTTGCGTAAGCTCTAGGATGAGGTACTGATCTTCTTTGTGTCCGATATAAAGTGTACTGATCTGGATTGAGTCGTCTGGGCCAAATTCCAATACACCTGCTGTTTTTGTACCTGGCTTTAGGTATCTGAACAGTTCTAAGTTTTTATCTTTATGCATATTCGTTACTGAACAATGTTAATCGTTTGATAAAATAATATAACGCCCTGATAAAACTATGTCATTAGTTTCATTGAAGTAATTAGCAGCGTACAACAAAAAAGTGAATCGCTATCTCAAGTAAACAACGGCTTACTCTTGTCGTAAAACAAGATACACTGCTGACAGATATATACTTGATGGAGAAATAGTAAATGGAACTGGAAACCTTATTGAATACTCTGGCTGAAACCCCAGAGGCCGTGCAATTTGAAGATACAATGCAAGTGATCGAAGCTCACTATGATTTTTCTGAGCGCGAATTTCGCAATGGTGAGGTAGTGAACGCTGCAGGGCAGAATAATGGTTCGTGTAAGATTTTTGCTTTTGGTTTAGAGCAAGGCCTATCAGCAGAGCAAACACTTGCTTGTTTTGGTCAATTTTATCGTAACGACGTGCTAGGTTTTCCTGAGAACAGCGACCATCAAAATATTCGTAACTTTATGGTTCATGGCTGGAATGGTATCCAGTTTTCTCAGCCTGCGCTGGTTGCAAAAGCGAAGTAGACACTAACCAGGTAACGATTAGGTCGAAATTTGATCTCAGTATTTTGAAGCGAGAAAACAACCTCTCGCTTTTTTTGTCTATGTTGAACTGGCTAGTAACTTGCTATCCAGTAACTTACTAAATGGGCTCTAAACTACTGAACGGGCAGGGCAGACAAGCACTTACGACACATACAAACTCCAGCCTTTGGAATATCGCTAGTATCTCGTTTTTCTAACTCAAAACACCAACACGTCTCTTTGCCCGCACTGATATCGCATTGAGCTGGCTCATTACACTGTGGACATTGGTGAGTCGAACTCGCGCCACTAAGATTATCCATAACCGACGTTTGCTCTTCTTCAGATAAGCCTTTCCAACCTATAATTTCATCCATTGTTCGAAAGCAGCCACTACACATTCCGCCATTATTTTTACAAGCCGCTCGGCAAGGTGTTTTCATTTCTCTAACCTGTGATTCATTTGGGCTGAAATGTAGCATATTTGTTTCTTCTTGAAGAGCCGTTAAGCTAAGAAATTACTCAGTTAAATTTAGAAATGACCTCGTAATTTTTAGGCTTTTCATGTAACATCTCGCCCCTTTTGTTGAGTGGGGGGATATTATGTTTATTGGATTTGATTATGGAACAGCGAACTGTTCTGTCGCGGCGATGGTTAATGGAGAGCCAAGCCTGTTACCGCTAGAAGGTAACAACCACTATATTCCCTCAACCGTGTTTGCGCCTACTCGTGAGAGTGTTTCTGAACATCTATTCCGCCACTTGAATATCAAGCCGAGTGATGCGATCGGTGAGCAAGTACTACGACGTGCGATTGCGCTGAACAGAGAAGAGAGTATCGACTTAGTGCCAGAAGACATGGCATTTGGTCAGGCTGCGTTGGACTTATATTTAGAAGACCCTCGCGATGTTTATTATGTTAAGTCCCCTAAATCTTTCCTTGGCGCGAGTGGACTGCATGATGTGCAGGTGAGCTTTTTCGAAGATTTAGTGTGCGCCATGATGGCAAATATCAAGAATCAAGCCGAACTCACGACTCAAGAGCAGATCAAGCAAGCTGTTATCGGCCGACCAATTAACTTCCACGGTCGAGGTGGTGAAGAGGCGAACAGACAAGCTGAAGACATACTGTCTCGCGCAGCTAAGCGTGCCGGTTTCCTTGATATCGCTTTTCAATTTGAGCCCGTAGCCGCAGGCCTTGATTACGAAAGCACATTAACTGAAAACCAAACAGTATTGGTTGTTGATATTGGCGGTGGTACCACCGATTGCTCATTATTAGAAATGGGACCAACGTGGTCTGGTAAAGCGGATCGTACCCAGAGCTTGTTGGCACACAGTGGGCAAAGGGTAGGGGGGAATGACCTCGATATCTATCTTGCATTCAAACAACTGATGTCACCTTTTGGTATGGGCAGCAAAGGCATTTCGGGTATTGATATGCCACTGACTCAATTCTGGAACCCAATTGCGATTAATAATGTTGAAGCTCAAAAGAACTTCTATTCAAGAGAAAACCTAGCGGCATTAAAATTACTTCGTAAAGAAGCGTCAGAGCCTCAAAAGCTAGAACGTTTGATGAAGGTTTATCACGACACTTTGGGTTACGGTATTGTGCGTAGAGCGGAAGAGGCCAAGATTGCGCTGGCAGAATCCCCTCAATATCGTGCTGCGATTAATGTTGCCTCTGAACTGGTCGAGGTAGATATCTCAGTCGAACAGATGGTTGAAGCGATTGAAACACCAAAGTCTAAGATGATTGAGTTGGTTAAAGAAGCGATTCAACAAGGCCAGAAAAAGCCAGACGTAATCTACATGACGGGTGGTTCCGCTCGTTCACCGATACTTCGTGAAGCCGTACAACAAGCTGTGCCGAATGTACCGATTGTGAGTGGTAATTACTTCGGTTCAGTAACTGCAGGTTTAGCTCGTTGGGCTGAGGTTTGCTTCAAATAAGAGTTCAATGATGAGTTATGAAGGGCAACCAGTCGCTGATTGGTTGCCCTTTTTTGTTTTTCTCTAATGAACTTTCTATTGAACGATTTTTCCTAGCTCATATTGGGATTTGTTTCACAAAGCTAAATATTTCAGCTGAGCTCTACGTGTTACAAAATGTTTCAAAGGCAAAGGCGAGCCTCTCGATGGTCTGATGAGTTACCTTGGGTTTAGATTTTTAATGCTTTTTTAGTGATTATAAAATCAAAAATAATCAAAGTATTTATCTCAAAGAATGAAAGGAGATCCCAGCGATTGTCGTGTTAATCAACTGTTTTAAAAGGTATTTTTGTTTTTTATAGTGCGATTTTTTTTATTTTATATATTTTAATGCAACTTTCTTGTCATTCGTATATTAGGGTTTGCCTACTTGTTAAATGCAGGTAACAACTTCTCCGTAAGCACGAGGTTGTTAGTGAATAACTCACCCAGTTACATAATGGACATGACAAATGAATAAGAAACTTTTAGCGCTAGCAATTTCTGGTGCAGTATTTGGTACACAGGCAGTCGCAGTAGAACTTTACAACGAAGACGGCACAACATTCTCAGTTGGCGGTCACGTTTCAGTTGCAGTTGGTGATGTAAACAGCGACGATCGTCAAAACAGCGATGACATCGGTGTTGAAACTGTTTCTCCACGTATCAACTTCGGTGCAACTCACGAACTTGGTAACGGCTTTACTGCTGATGCTAAAGGTGAATGGGCGCTAAACATGCTTGACGGTGGTGATCAGTCATTCACAACTCGTCTTGGTTACGTTGGTGTTTCTCACGACGATTATGGCCGTGCAGCAGTAGGTACTC
Organism: Vibrio sp. 10N.222.49.C9; assembly: GCF_041474985.1. NCBI lineage: Bacteria > Pseudomonadati > Pseudomonadota > Gammaproteobacteria > Vibrionales > Vibrionaceae > Vibrio > Vibrio sp. 10N.222.49.C9. Next base: position 45,805 of record NZ_JBFRVD010000029.1, read on the forward strand.
AATGGGCACCTTACTACAACGTTGCTGGTGTTGCTGATATGCCAATCGCATTCGCGAATGACTTCATCTACGAAGATCACGGTAATCTAGGTACTGGTCGTGCTGAAGAGATGGTGAGCTACGCTAACGCTGTGGATTTCGGTAACGCTGGCTCTCTAGCAATTGGCGTTGCATGGCAAGGTCGTAAGGTTTCTGACGAAGAATACAACGAAGTTGCTTCAGAGAATAAGTACGGTAACCGCGGTCAAATCGCTCTGAACTACGATATCGCTAACTTCTCTGTGAACTACGCTTACAATACTGGTCACGTTACTTTCGGTACTGGTGCTAATGTTGGTACTGATTCAAAGACTGCTGATTCTAATGTACTAAGTGCAACTTACGGTTCATACGGTTCTGAAGGTCTTTACGTTGCAGCTGTATACGCAGCGAACAACTACATGAATAATGGTAAGTTTGGCGTTATTTCAGAGTCTACAGGTTACGAATTTTTAGCATCTTACGCACTAGCTAACAGCCTTAACCTAAGCGTTAACTACGAAGCTGTAGAAGATGACAAGATGAGCGAAACAGTATTTGCTACAACAGCTCTACAAGCTGAATACAACTTCACATCTCAGTTCGTAGGCTTCGCTGGTTACCAATTCGACCTACAAGGTTCTGGTGAGTACAAAGAGAAAGCTGACGACCAATGGCTACTTGGTGCTCGTTACTACCTATAAGTCGCAGACTGATTTAGCATAGTGTTTACTCCTTAGGTTTACCTTTTAGGATACTGTCCTAGACACCATGCTAAGCCCTCTCAAACCTTTTGGTTAGAGAGGGCTTTTTTCGTTTTGGGCTTTTGTCTTGAATGGTGATTTCGCACTATTGCGACCTTCGTATAAACGCTTTCAAAGCATCGAATTGAGCTAAAGATCAGAATTTAGATATTGGTAACCATCTTGTCGAAGACTCTCATTTTATGATGCGTTAAACTCTCCACTCAAAAAAAATAGTTCAGGGATAAACTATGAGCAGTGTTGTCGATCAGGAACAGCTGATGAATTCGAGACGAACAGCAACCCCAACTAAGGTGCTGTGTGTTGGGCGTAACTATGTCGATCACATCGAAGAACTCAATAACGCAATCCCAGACTCTATGGTGGTTTTCAATAAACCAAGTACCAGCGTTACGTCATCCCTGTCTTCTTTTCATCAAGAAGCGCTGCACTACGAAGCAGAAATCTGTTTTATTGTTGAAAATGGCCAGTACTCCGCTGTGGGTTTAGGACTAGATCTCACCAAACGTGAATTACAAAGTAGCTTAAAAGCGAAAGGCCTACCTTGGGAGCGCGCCAAGGCGTTTGATGGTTCCGCTGTCTTGAGTCGCTTTGTTCCAATTGATAACTTAGACCTTGCAGACTTAAACCTAGAGTTGTTTATTAACTGTGTTCGTGTTCAGAAAGGACATGTTGAGCAGATGCTTTACTCTCCAAAAACTATCCTAGAAGAGCTGTCTTCTTATACCACCTTACTAGACGGCGATGTTGTGATGACAGGTACGCCAAAAGGTGTTGGGGCCGTACATCGAGGCGATATCTTCCTTGGTCGCCTAAAGTGTGGCGATACGACATTGATTGAGATCGAATGGGTAGCAAGTTAATTAGTCTTTTCTATTTAGTTAATAAATTGGCTTTGTCGATTAATGTTGGTTTTTAATTCGATTAAATAAACGTCGAACAACTGATTGCATCTGGAAGGGTGTTAGTAATTGATATAAAATCCGCCTCCGTTTTTATCAATGCTGACCCTCATGATCGACTTAACCATTTTACCTGTCTACCTGACTGCCGTTGTTGCACTTCTTCTTTTACCTGGCCCTGATATGTTACTGATTGCGAGTTCAAGCATGAGCTATGGCCGTAAGGTCGGCGTGTTTGCAAGCCTAGGTAATGCGACTTCTGGAATCATTCTGACAGTATTAGCGGCCATGGGTGTATCAGCGTTGATCGCAATGAGCCCAATAGCGCTTAAAGCTCTCCATTTGTTAGGCGGCGCGTACTTGTTGAAGATGGGTTGGGATTGCCTGCGAACAGAGCAGGGTAATGCGCCGGAGTTAAACGATAATTTTGCTGCAAAAGCCTATTATCAACGAGCGCTGATCAGCAACCTGCTTAACCCTAAAGCCTTGGTTTTCTTTGTGATGTTTCTGCCTCAGTTTGTGTCGACGAATATTGAAGCGACTTCCGGTCAGCAGATGCTTGTTCTGGGTTTATTACTGAATGTTCTCGGCTTAACGTTTAACTTTTTGCTGGTGGCGTTAGTGGGTACGATTGGTAAATCTCTCGTAGAAAACGCGAAGTTTCGTACCTATCAACAGAAAGTCATGGGCGGAGTTTTCATCGTGTTAGCTATCTGGATGTTGTCTTCTTTCTTTACTTCGTAGACGAATCAAATCAGACATCTTCTCGTGGTTAGCCGCTGAGACAAAAATGGACGCTTCGAGCGTCCATTTTTATGTTTAACCGTTACATGTTGAACGCGCTAAATCGCTATGAATTCAACTCTTGTTGGTGCTGTTCAATCAGTTTCTCCATGTACTTCTCACCGCGCAGGCGAGTGTCTTCATAGGTTTCTGTCCCTTCAAATTTTGTCACCGTCTCATAGTAGATCTTAACTTTTGGCTCAGTACCGGAAGGTCTTACGATAATGCGTGAACCATCTTCGAGATGATAGATGAGTACGTCACTTGCAGGCAGGTTAATGGCTTCAGTATTGCCTCCAATGACGAAGCGTAAAGAAGACTGCAGGTCTTCAATTACAGAGATAGCGACACCGTTGATTGCTTTAGGCTGTGCTGAGCGGAGCTTAGAACCAATCGATGGTGAGTCTGGGTCTAAAGCAATACTTCGTTGCGCGTTGGTGTGAACCCCATGTTCAAATGAAATTTGAGCAAGAAGATCCCAGACAGTTCGACCTTGAGATTTTAACTCCTCAACCAATTGAGCAAACACGACAATAGCAGACAGCCCATCTTTGTCTCGTACTTGAGTACCAATTGTGTAGCCTAATGCTTCTTCATAGGCGAACAAGAAGTCGTTCTGATCATTTTCCAATTGCATGCCAATATTCGCTAACCATTTAAAGCCTGTCAGTGTTTGGAAATAAGTCGCCCCGTGGGATTGAGCTACTTTTTCAAGCAATGTTGAAGATACGATACTGTTACCAACTAATTGGTTTTTGGTATGCGGCTTTGAGAGTAGATAATGAGCGAATAGCACGCCGACTTGGTCACCTGTTAGCATTTTGTATGAGCCATCATCTGTTCTCACTGCAACCGCAAATCGGTCTGCATCTGGATCGTTGGCACAAGCAATGTCGGCATCGACACTTTTTGCTAAGTTAACCACCAGATCCATCGCGCCTTTTTCTTCCGGATTCGGGAAGTTGACGGTCGGGAAGTTACCATCGGGCTCTCTTTGCTCGGCGACGCTGAACACCTTATGGAAACCAGAATCGTGAAGTAGATCCTCGGCCATTTGTGCGCCGACACCATGCATTGCGGTATAGGTGATGGTGGTGTTCGCCGATTCGATCTCGTCACTCACGTATGGGCTCTGATTGATCGCAGCGCGGTACGTTTGATAATAGCCTTCAGTTAACCACACCAACTTACCTTGCGTCTCAGCGTCACTTAGGCTCATTAAAGGGAGCGGCTTGGTCGATGCGATATCGATTTCAGCGGCAATACCCGCATCGTGAGGAGGAATGATTTGAGCGCCATTCTCCCAGTACACTTTGAAACCATTGTATTCCGGTGGGTTGTGGCTGGCCGTCACCACAACGGCAGCTGCGGCGTTGAAGTGCTCAATACCAAAGGCAACGATAGGGGTCGCCGCGACGTTCGAGGTTAGATAAACCTTAATGCCTAAAGCCGTGAGTACGGAAGCGGTATCAATCGCGAACTGCTTTGAATCTAAACGGCCGTCATAACCGACGACCACACCGCGAATGGTCGCATTAGCGACATGTTCGATTAAGTAGTGGCCGAGCCCGGTTGCTGTTTCCTGTATGACTAAACGGTTCATTCGATTTGGGCCGCATCCAACTTTGCCTCTAAGTCCTGCCGTTCCGAACTCTAATCGTTGAGTAAAGCGGTCTTCAAGTTCGTCGTGCATTCCCTCATCGATGAGGTGTTGAAGTTCTTCACGAGTTCTTGGATCTGGGTCTCTCGCTAACCAATTCATTGCATCTTGCATAATCACTAAACCTATTAATGTCTGTATGACTTACCGTTGATTTAATTTAAGTGATATTGATTCTCATTTCCATGGGGGCAATCGTAAAACTCGATATAAAATAAATTCCAACGGCAAGAGGGCACGTAGATTAAGCCACTTCAAATAATTGACTGTTTAGTAAGTAAACTTACCTTGAATAATTGGATATCACTAACTAGCCTTTTACATAAATATAACAAAATTTAACAAATTCGCCGTTTTTGAATCTTTCATGGAAACCTCCAACGCTTTTGAACCGTATTAGTTCTTGGGTTTATATGAGGTCAGTAGCCTGCTCACAGGCTAGTTCCATGTGAGTTGTAGATTGAGATTCAGCCTTTTCATGTGTAGCCGGAATAACAATGAATGTTGTCCAGTTCGCAACGACATTTAGGTCGCAAGTATCCAATTAGGAAGGACAAGGAGAGATCTTTTGAAAAGATTACTGGTTAGGCTAGCGTGGCTTTTGAAGAGTTTTGTTGTGCTTTTAGTATCGCCTTTAGTGCACGCTAGCAGTGATTACAACATGACTCAAGGCGTCACTGAGATCAGTGGTAAGGTGTATGAACTTCATATGCTGATCTTCTACATCTGTTGTGCGATTGCCTTTGTTGTTTTTGGTGTGATGTTTTATTCGATTTTGAGGCACAGGAAATCGAAGGGCGCAGTTGCTGCCCATTTTCACGAAAGCACGAAAGTCGAAATTCTTTGGACCATCATCCCTATCATCATTCTCATCGCTATGGCGATACCCGCCACCAAAACCTTAATAGCGATGGAAGATACCTCCCAATCAGATCTGACCGTTAAAATCACCGGGTCACAATGGAAATGGCATTACAGCTATTTTGGTGAAGACGTCGAGTTTTACAGCCTTCTAGCGACCAGTGACAAAGAGATTGAAGGCCTCGAAGTGAAAGGCGCGCATTACCTGCTAGAAGTTGATAAGCCGCTGGTACTGCCTGTTGACCGTAAAGTCCGTTTCTTGATGACTTCCGATGATGTGATTCACTCATGGTGGGTGCCAGCATTCGCCGTTAAGAAAGATACCATTCCGGGCTTTATTAATGAGGCTTGGACTAAGATAGATGAGCCTGGTGTTTACCGAGGGCAGTGTGCAGAGTTGTGTGGTCGTGCCCATGGTTTCATGCCGATCGTGGTGCATGCCATGGAAGAAGATGAGTTTGACGCATGGCTAGCGGAGCAGAAAGAGTTAGCGATAGCCGAACAACAAGCCGCAAAAGATGCATTAGGTGCGTCACTTTCCTTGGCGGAGTTGAATACCATCGGTGAAGAGGTTTACAAAACTCGATGTGCGGTTTGTCACCAAGCAAACGGTGAGGGCATTCCTGGAGCATTCCCTGCCATCAAAGGAAGTCCTATTGCCCTTGGTGATGTGGATGTTCATATCGACACAATTGTTTATGGTCGTGGCGGTACGGCGATGCAAGCATTCGATAATCAGTTAACCGAGAAAGAGATCGCAGCGGTAGTAACTTATCAACGAAACGCTTGGGGTAATGATACCGGCGATATTGTTCAGGCCTCAGATATCAACGCTTATAAGGCGAAGCAAGAAGGCAGTTCTGAAAGCTCAACGGATGATGCACAAAATGATGCTAAGGATCAGTTATGAGTTCACCAATCAATAAGCCGGTGAAATCGGCTCCAGCAGAAGATCAAGTACTGAGCCATTCTGCGGAAGGCACCTTGGGCAATAATGATTTGCCTGTTGATGATCACGATTCACATGCGGCACCTAAAGGCTGGGCTCGTTGGCTGTATTCAACCAATCATAAAGACATTGGTACACTTTATTTGTGGTTCAGCTTTGCAATGTTCTTAACGGGCGGCGCAATGGCGATGGTGATCCGTGCGGAGCTGTTCCAACCGGGTTTGCAACTCGTTGAGCCAGATTTCTTCAATCAGATGACTACAGTCCATGGTTTAATCATGGTATTCGGTGCCGTAATGCCTGCATTTACGGGTTTGGCTAACTGGATGATTCCGATGATGATCGGTGCACCAGATATGGCGCTGCCGAGAATGAACAACCTCAGTTTCTGGATCTTGCCTTTTGCGTTTCTAATCTTAATCGGATCTTTGTTTACAGAGGGTGGCGGCCCGAGCTTTGGTTGGACCTTCTACGCGCCACTCTCGACAACTTATGGGCCAGACAGTACCGCGCTATTCGTATTCTCAGTTCATATTATGGGGATCAGTTCGATCATGGGGGCGATTAACGTGATCGTAACCATAGTGAACATGCGCGCACCGGGCATGACTTGGTTCAAGCTACCGATGTTCGTATGGACTTGGTTAATTACCGCTTTCTTGCTGATAGCCGTGATGCCCGTGCTCGCGGGTGCGGTGACCATGGTACTGACTGACAAATATTTTGGGACTAGTTTCTTTGATGCCGCTGGTGGTGGGGACCCGGTGATGTTCCAGCACATATTCTGGTTCTTTGGGCACCCCGAAGTGTACATCATGATCTTGCCATCTTTTGGTATTGTCTCAGCCATCATCCCTGCATTCAGTGGTAAGCGCCTGTTTGGTTATCACTCGATGGTTTATGCGACCTGTAGTATCGCACTGTTGTCATTCTTGGTTTGGGCACACCACATGTTCACCACGGGTATGCCAGTATTTGCCGAACTGTTCTTCATGTATTGCACCATGTTGATAGCGGTGCCGACCGGTGTGAAAGTCTTCAACTGGGTAGCGACCATGTGGCGGGGTGCTTTGACCTTTGAAACACCAATGCTGTTTGCGATTGCCTTCATTGTTTTGTTTACGATTGGCGGGTTATCTGGATTGATGCTCGCTATCGTGCCAGCTGATTTCCAATACCACGATACTTATTTTGTTGTGGCTCACTTCCATTATGTTCTGGTAACCGGTGCCGTGTTCTCGATTATGGCTGCTGCCTATTATTGGCTGCCTAAGTGGACCGGACATATGTACGACCACAAGCTCAGCCTGTGGCATTTCTGGACGTCGGTGATTTCAGTTAATGTACTGTTTTTCCCGATGCACTTTTTAGGGTTAGCGGGTATGCCGCGTCGTATTCCTGATTATGCGATTCAGTTTGCTGACGTTAACCAAGTCGTGTCGATTGGTGGTTTTGCGTTTGGGTTGTCTCAGCTAATTTTCTTATGGCTAGCGATTAAGTGCGTAAGAGGGGGAGAGCCTGCGCCAAGTAAGCCTTGGGATAGAGCTGAAGGTCTTGAATGGACAGTACCAAGCCCTGCGCCTCACCACACCTTTACCCATCCGCCGAAAGTGGATTAGAGGGCAGAACCATGAGTGATAAGCAAAGCGATCCCAATCAAGATAAAAAACAACCTAAGCGCCTGTCTAATAAGCGATCGACCAAAAAGCTGACGGGCTACTTGGTGTTGAGCGTGGTTGCGATGTTTTGCTTCGGTTTCGCTTTGGTGCCGCTCTACGATGTCATGTGTGAGGCCTTAGGCATCAATGGCAAAACTAATACTGTTTCAGCGGTGCAACCTCAGGGAATGCAGCCAGACTACTCTCGTACGGTTCGAGTCGAATTCATGTCCCACATCAAGCCAGATATGCCATGGCAGTTTTCGCCTGAAGTTCGAGTGTTAGAGGTTCATCCTGGTGAAGTGGTTCAAACTAACTACATTGCCAAAAACCTTTCTGGAGCCTCATTGGTTGGCCAAGCCGTACCGTCGGTTTCTCCAGGTATGGGGGCAACCTACTTCAATAAGATGGAATGCTTTTGCTTTAATCAGCAGCCATTGGACGGGCACAAGAGCGCAGAAATGGGTTTGATATTTTACATTGAGCCAGATATTCCAGAATCGATACATACGCTGACGCTCTCTTACACATTATTCAATATCACGAATGAGGTGGGTGCTGCGGCCAATAAATCTGAGCCTAACGTACTCGCAAGTAACTAGGAATTTACAGAACCAGTATCAACATAAGGAGTTGAGCGATGAGTTCTAAAAAGGAAGTTTATTTCGTTCCACATCAAAGCCACTGGCCATTGGTGGGTGCTGTAGCACTGTTTTTGGTCGCGGTTGGCGCTGGCTTGACGGTGCAAAACATGGGTACCGACGCCGCAGGTGGTGTGTTTGGCAAAGCGGTGTTGTTAGTCGGGTTTGCTGTGTTGCTTTACATGCTCGCAGGTTGGTTTAGCAATGTGATCACAGAATCATTGAGTGGTCTCTATTCTGAGCAGATTTCTCGTTCTTTTAGACAAGGAATGAGTTGGTTCATCTTTTCCGAAATCATGTTCTTTGGCGCTTTCTTTGGCGCGCTTTTCTATGCTCGAATGATTTCTGTGCCTTGGATTGGTGGTGCGGGCAATAATGAAATGACCCATGAAGTATTGTGGCCGATGTTCCAATCAATTTGGCCACTAACGACGACCCCTGATGGCGTAACGACACAAGCCATGCCTTGGCAAGGTATCCCGCTTAAGAACACCATTATTCTGCTGCTTTCCTCTGTGACGCTGCACATGGCACATATCAGTCTTGAACAAAATAAGCGTATGGCTTTGATCGTGTGGTTGGAGATAACCATTGTTCTGGCTGGCTTCTTCCTGTTCTTCCAAGTTGAAGAGTATCTTCACGCTTATCAAGAGATGGGGCTGACACTTCAGTCTGGCATCTACGGTAATACCTTCTTTTTACTTACTGGGTTTCATGGCTTACATGTCTGTTTAGGGACGATCTTTTTGATTGTGTTGCTGGCAAGGGTTGCGAAAGACCACTTCACTCCGAAAGACCACTTTGCGTTCCAAGCGGGCAGTTGGTATTGGCACTTTGTTGATGTGGTTTGGTTAGGCCTGTTTGTATTTGTCTATGTGCTTTAACTGCTGAGCCTATCGGGGATTAATAGGGGCGAGGGTTAGGAGTTATCACTCCTGATCCCAAAGCAAGTAATAAAAGTAGCACGACAACGGCTGACCACATGACACGACGCCCCAAGAAGTGACTGAGCCTTTTTCCATTGTGTTTGCCCGAGGCGATTTGGATTAGGCCTTTCATCAAATTGAAAGCGATAAAAAACAGCAAAGCGACCAAGACGACTTTAAATAACAGAACAAAGGTAGATGACGCCATAGTGATAACTCCAAACCGATTGATTGATGATGAACACAAGTTCCGCAGTAAAGGTTTTTGGATAGCGGTTGTTTTAACTGTGGTTTCAGTCGGCGCTTTAATCAAGTTAGGTTTGTGGCAACTCGATCGTGGTAACGAGAAATTACGTTATGAACAGCAATTAGCTGAGAGAGCACATCTCTCGTCACAACCTTTGGGTGTCGTTATTTCTGAGTTGCGAGAGCTGGATTTATCTGGTCAAGAGTCATTAAATCCTCAAACCCTAAACGGGTTAAAGGCTGATGTTGAATTAGTCAATACGAGCGGCTTGATGCTCTTGTTAGACAACCAGATAAGCCAAGGAACGGTAGGGTATGTGATTTACATGTTGGGTGAGGTTCGCTTTGAAGATGGAAACCAGTCCTTAGTGGCTGAAAAACAGTTGTTGATCGATCTTGGGTTTGTTCCGGCAAGTAATGACAGAAGAGAACTACCGCAATTAGGAAGTATCACTGTACCAACCAAAATGTCAGGGCGCTTGTATACACGCTCAATTAATCCTTTAAGTCATGAGTTGGGTTTAGAAAATACGACACCGAATAGAATCCAAAACCTAAACATAGCAGCGTTATCACAGTATACAGGACAAGAAGTGCTGCCCTTTGTCTTCCAACCTCAGAGTTTAGATTCATGGCCCTATGAAATGTTATGGCGTCCAACGGCGATGAGGTCTGAGAAGCATTTTGGTTACTCATTTCAATGGTTTGTTATGGCTGCGGTACTTTTGTTTTTGATGTTGTTGATTGGCTATCGGTACCTAAAAGCGACACCTATCACGGAGAACAACGATGGATAAGTCTCAAGCACAAGTGAACAGGGAAAGTACCGAGGCAAACATGGCTGAGCTTAGAAGCCGTCGTACTAAGGGACGTTTGGTATTAATCGGACTCGTTTTAATTTTCGCTTTGCCTGCGATTATCGCCAAAACAGTGTTGGATCAGAATTGGTATACATCAGGTGTCACTAACTCAGGCGAATTGGTAGAACCAAGAATTACACTAGCGGATTTCGGCGTAACGGTACCCATGGCAGGAGAGGGTTGGGTTGTGGGTTATATCGCACCGATGGAGTGCGAAAGCTTGTGTGAACAACAGCTTCATTATTTGAATCAAAGTTACTTGGCGCTAGGGAAAAACAAAGAGCGAGTGACCGCCGTTGTTTTCGTCTCAGAAGGTAACTCGTTGTCGGGTTCGCTCAACAAGCCTGATTTATCTTTGTTAGCGGGTGGTGATCAATTAAGTACCGAGTTTTCGCCGGCTTCCATAGTCATTATTGACCCACTCGGACAATTGGTTATGGAATACAAAAGCGTTTCTGATCCTTCGCAGCTAGTCAGCCAATCTAAAGGCATGATTCATGATCTAAGAAAGCTGCTTAAGCTGTCACGAGTTGGGTAGTTAATCAGCTTAAGTTGATAAACTTGAATTGATAAGCTTGAGTTAATGAGCTTTAGCTGATTACGTTAATGCTGAGTGTTGTTAGCGAAAAGGGAATAAGTATAGGGAGATAAACGATGCAGAATAAAGCCCCTGATTTACTCATGCACATGATGAGATTCACTATCTTGTTAACCCTTACCGTGATTGTACTCGGCGCTTATACCCGTTTGTCTGATGCTGGCCTTGGCTGTCCTGACTGGCCTGGGTGCTATGGAAAGATCACCGTTCCCTCGAATACCCAAGCCGTTAATCAAGCCAATCTACAATTTCCAGAACGAGCTCTCGAAGCAGACAAAGCTTGGATAGAGATGATCCATCGCTACTTTGCAGGAACATTAGGGCTGCTTATCTTTGTCGTTGTTGCTTGGTGTATTAAAAAGAACATAACAGCTGCTGGTCTTCCGTTACTTATCTCTGCAACCGTGATATTTCAGGCTTTGCTTGGAATGTGGACGGTGACTCTCAAGTTGATGCCCGTTGTGGTTATGGCGCATTTGATGGGGGGCTTCACGTTGCTGTCACTGTTGTGTCTGCTCTACTGTCGTTTGTCTCAATTCCAAAGCCGTTTTGGTGAGGCTACCTATTCTTCACCACTTAAAGTCTCGGCACTATTCGGATTACTCATTGTGGTCGGGCAGATACTGCTCGGTGGCTGGACATCGTCTAATTATGCCGCTCTGGTGTGTACCCAATTACCTATCTGTGAAGGGAACTGGACAAGCTATTTAGATTTCAAGAATGCCTTCGATTTTGCTCAACACGGTCATGATAACTATGAGTTTGGTGTGTTGGAATATCCCGCAAGGCTTACCATCCATGTAATGCACAGGTTCGGGGCTATTGTGGCGACGTTAACGGTGCTGATGATCGTGTACCAGCTATGGAAATTTGGCCAAGCGCCTCACCAAAAATTGAGCGTGATTGTCGCAATAGTCCTGTTTACCCAAATCAGCCTTGGGATCAGTAATGTATGGTTTCACCTGCCAATCTCAGTCGCGGTTTTGCATAACCTAGTCGCAGCGATGTTGCTCATCAGCATGGTTGTAACCAATTTTGTCGTGTGGCAACACAAACCGAGTGAGAGCTTGGTGAAAAACAGTGTACTACAAGGAGGTAATCATGGTCAGTAGAACGTCAGCACAGTATGAAGTGGTGGCTCAAGACGCAGCCTTAACTCATAAGATAACAGCCAACAATGACACAGCTTTAAGTAACGAAATTGCTATAAAAAACAAAGCCACTTGGAAAATTTATTTAACGCTGACCAAGCTTAAAGTGGTGGCTTTGATGTTGCTGACGGCATTGGTTGGAATGTGTTTGGCTGTGCCTAATGGATTACCTTTACAGCAAACTGTGTTCGGGATGATTGGGATAGGGCTGATGGCAGGTTCAGCCGCTGCGTTTAACCATTTGATCGATAAAAAGATCGACGGCCAGATGACTCGAACAAATCGACGTCCTTTACCATCCGGTGAACTGAGTAGTGTGCGTGTATTCAGCTTTGCTGCGGGTATTGGGTTACTTGGCTTTGTCACGTTAGTGGTGTGGGTCAATCAACTGACTGCGTGGTTAACTTTTGCAAGCTTATTGGGCTATGCGGTAATTTATACTATGTACTTGAAGCGAGCAACGCCGCAAAACATTGTGATAGCAGGGATCGCTGGTGCAATGCCTCCGCTATTGGGCTGGACGGCGGTTACCAATGAACTGCACTCAAATGCTTGGTTGTTGGTGATGATCATCTTTATTTGGACGCCTCCGCACTTCTGGGCGTTGGCAATTCATCGTCGTGATGAGTATGCCAAAGTGAATATCCCCATGCTGCCTGTGACCCATGGTATTGCTTACACCAAAACATCGATTCTGCTCTATACCTTGCTGCTAAGTATCGTATGTATATTGCCGGTGTTGGTCGGCATGAGTAGTTGGATATATCTAAGCGCTTCATTGGTGTTAAACGGCGGGTTTGTTTATCACGCTTGGAAACTTAAGTATCGTGATGAGCCTAATATGGCGATGAAGACTTTTAAGTTCTCCATCTATCATCTCATGATCTTGTTTGTTGCTCTGTTGGCAGACCACTATCTACTTTGACAACTGGCGTTTCTAATTTTAATGAACAAGAAAACGGATGCTTTGGGCATCCGTTTTTGTTTGGTTGATGACTAAAAATCACCCAATACAAAGTAAGTATCTAGCGAGTACTTAGTCCACTTTGTTCCAAGCACTTTGCCAGTGTGAACCGACACCTGGTTCGTACTGAGTTGCTGTTGGAGCCCATTGAACACAGTAGCCAGAGTATGGGAACTCTTTACACTGATAAACGCCACCATCGCTGCTTAGAACCTTTGTTCCTGCTGTGTAAGACTCAATGCTTTCTGGGAACACGAAGTCGTAATCGCCCGCTGGTGGCGGCGTTTGCTCGTCCATAAGATGAAAATCAAGCGTGTTCTGATCCACTAAGTTACCTTGGTCATCTTTCGTCACAACCACAAGCATGTGGTGGCCAGCTTCAGACTTAGAAAGAGTCAGTTGAACATCTTCAACTTGTCCGTCTGTTAGGTCCGATTTCTGAGAGGCAAGTGCTTCACGGTGATGGTTGTACACGGTAAGCTCAGCTTGGATATCGCCTGTTGCCGCTAACGTAAGATCAAGCTGAGTAGGTTGGCTCTCATCGATAATGTACTCTGATTCTAAGCCCGAGACTTCAAGATCATGCTCGGGTTCTGGAGTATCAATCTTGTAGCCGATTTCGACACTGTTAAAGCCAGAGCCTGCTTTTAGATAAACAGGATTCGTGCCGTAAACGGGTGCGAAATCGCCTTGGTCATTCAATTGACCTGCTTTGATTTGCGTCTGCTCTTGGTTGATCTTAGAAGCAAGCGCGTAAGACCAGTTATTGGCTTTGCCTTGTTCAGAAGTTTCAATCACAAGCTCAGTGCTGTATGAAGCGTTCTCACCAGACTGGTCGAATACACGCGTATAAACAGCGTCACCAACATTCAGGTCTTGTGTCGGGTTGATTTGACCACCTTGATCCCAATCAGGAATGATAGGGCCGTCACCATCAAATTTCACGTCGATAACGTTGTAGAAAGCCGCTGCAGTGTCACCTACATCCCATACGGCAAGGATCACTTGATAACCTTCACGCTCTGGCACATTACACAAGTGACTGACTTGCATCGGTGGCTGTTCCATATTGCCTTCAACAACACAGAATGGCGTTAAGTCAAAAGAGCTGCGAGCCAACGGCTGGTTTGGATTCCAGTCGGGTTGAGTAATGTAATATTTCCAATCGCGAGTCTTGTGGTTAGCTGTGAATGTCCACTCGAAGTATTGAGAACCAGACTTGATAGGGCGTTTAACCCAGCGGTCTGCCTTTTGCTCGTCTAGTGCTGCTGCTAAAGAAGATTGCGCACTGGCGATTCTCCCATCAGCAGGGCCAACTTCTGGGAAGCCTTCAGGGCCTTCTACACTTTGTGGTTCGTATTGGATACCACCACAGTTGGTGTTTTTCTCTTGCGTATCACTCGCAGGGAACTTACATAGGGCAACACGGCTCTCAGCTACGCCATTGTTGTATGCCGAGACATAACCGTGACCGAAGCTTGCACCGCTTACGCTAAGAAGCGATAGCGCGATGAGTGATTTTTTTTGGAGTTGTTTCATTATTTGTCCTTACTGTATTTGGCCGACAAAAAAGAGAACACCCCGGCATGCATTTACACTTAAATTCTATTAAGTGGCGGCCCCGCTATCATAGACAGAATATTTGTCGACAGACCGGTGGCTTTGCGTCCTATTCTTTCAAATAGTTTGCCAGAAGTGCGTTTGAGCAATCGAAATGTAGCCAACCAGTTTTATAAATGCGAATCAATCGATTGAAATGTGGAATGCCAATCTCGAACTTTTAATTCTTGATACAAATTAACTTGCTATATGTTTAGTTCGTTAACGTATAAATTATTGATATAAATAAAGAAAGAATTTGCTCTAATCGTTTTAGTGAATGAATTTGGGTTGTTTCGCTTCGCTCTGTACAACAATTGTGCGCATATCAAAACCAAACCTTTGGTTTCCACTAACCGAACCCTGACACGCCATGTATGAAAAACCGGACAATTGATTGGTATGAATTATATAAAGGAGCCGGTATGGAATTCACAGAACTAGACAGAGACGCGTTGTATCAAACGTGGATGTCACAAAAATCGAGAATGCGAATTACGCAGATGGAGTTTTCAAAAAAGCTAGGCATGAACCAGCTTGATTTCTCAAGAGTGCTAAGAGGGGAGACGCCATTAACCATGTCTTTCATTAGTCATTTTTGTCGTTTACTTCATTTGGAACCAAGGAATGTATTCCCCTCGCTAAAAGAGGGCAATGAATCGGGGCCTAAAGTGGTCTACCTGAAAAGTAGAATGAGTGTTGATGGTGAGATCCAAAATGCTTATATTGAAGGAAATCAGGTAATTGTAGAGTACGCACACACTGTTCAACATGATTAATTTTAGAGTTAGCTCTGATTTTTAACCCCCTTTTTCTACAACCTTTTCACATAGGGTATGTCATACTTAATTAGATTCCTTAATTTTGACTAAGTGCGTTATGAACCCTTTAAAAGTCCTTTTGCTTGTTGCAACCAGCATTTTCTTGCTTGGTTGTGCAGGCGGCCCAATTAGAACCGCTACTAAATTTACCAGCTACGAAGATTTTCAGGCTGGGCCTGACGGAGGCGTCGACTTGGTTTGGGCAAGGGTTGGGCTACGTGACGCGCAGCGTTTGAAATCCAAGTTAGATGACTACGATTCTGTAGTGATCGACCAAATTTTTGTTTTAGCAGAAGAAGGTTCGTTGGATCAGGAAGAGATTCAGGAACTCACTGAGCACATGGTTGCGCGCTTGGAAGATAAAATATCGCCTCATAAAACGATTGTCGATGAACCGACAGGAAAAACGCTCCGCTTGAGTATCGCTCTGAGTAACGTTGAAACGCCCAATCCGCTCTTAGCTGTAACGAGCAGCGTTCTGCCGTTTGGTCTTGCGATGTCAACCATATCTAAGGTCACGACTGGTGAGCACACCAATGTTGGGAGTGCGAGTGTAGAGTTATTGGTCAGTGATGCTCAAGAGGGCACACCACTGTTTGCAGCCATCGACCGTGAAGCGGGTAACAAAGATTTTTCAACCATGATTGATTCGCTGGATGATGCCAAAGACGCGATCAACTATTGGGTTGAACGTTTAGGTGATACTCTACACAACATAGATGACGCATAGTAAAGACCGAATAATGCTAGAGAAAGAGAACCTGATTAAGTTGGCTCGAATGCAGATGCCATTTGGAAAGTACGCGGGTCGTACACTGATTGACTTACCTGAAGAATATTTGCTGTGGTTTGATAAAAAGGGATTCCCGTCTGGTGAACTCGGCGATTTATTGAAACTGTGCCTTGCTCTGAAAATTGAAGGGCTTGATAGTGTCGTCAAGCCATTGAAAAGAATGTAATTAAATAAAAGCTCACGCTGATCACGTGAGCTTTTTTGTTTTTGAGTTCGACACAATTTTACATGCATGATGTAGCTTGAAGATTGGCTCTTCTTACCTTGCTATAAAATACGCAATCGATAGCGTGTAAATAATGGTATACAGGGTGTTTTAAATATAAAACACAAAAAAAATTGCGTTTATTTTTAATTAGTGATTGAAACTAGAGTTTTTACTAGTTAAGTTACAGGGAACAAGAAGATTAGTGCTGATAGAAAGTGACGTGAGACAACGTACATTCAGCTCAAGGATAGAAAAAAGGAAGAAGTAAGCAATGTTCCAGACTGATGATGTAAGAATTAACAAAGTAAAAGAGTTATTACCCCCTGTTGCTGTTTTAGAAAAGTTTCCAGCGACAGAAGTTGCTTCTTCTACAACCTTTGAAAGCCGCAAAGCGATCCACAATATTTTAGAAGAGAGCGATGATCGCTTGCTTGTTATTGTCGGCCCATGTTCTATTCATGACACAGAAGCTGCTCTTGAGTACGGTAAACGTTTGAAAGTGTTGCGCGACGAACTTGGTGATAACCTTGAAATCGTAATGCGTGTTTACTTTGAAAAACCACGTACAACTGTTGGTTGGAAAGGTCTAATAAATGACCCGTACATGAACGATACGTTCAAGCTAAATGATGGCCTTCGTCTAGGACGTAAGCTACTGCTGGACCTAACTGACATGGGCATGCCAACGGCAAGCGAATTCCTAGACATGATCACGCCTCAATACGTTGCTGACCTAATCAGCTGGGGTGCAATCGGCGCACGTACTACAGAATCTCAAGTTCACCGCGAACTGGCTTCTGGCCTATCTTGCCCAGTTGGATTTAAGAATGGTACTGATGGCAACATCAAGATTGCAACAGATGCTATTCGCTCTGCTAGCGCTTCTCACCACTTCTTATCAGTAACTAAGTACGGTCACTCAGCTATCGTTGAAACAGCAGGTAACCCTGATTGTCATATCATCCTACGTGGTGGCAAAGAGCCAAATTACAGCGCAGAACACGTTGGTAAGATTAAAGAAGAGCTAGCAGCTTCTGGTCTTCCACAAAAAGTGATGATCGATTTCAGCCACGCAAACAGCTCTAAGCAGTTTAAGCGTCAAATGAACGTATCTGATGACGTAAGCGCACAAATTTCTGGTGGCGACAAAGCTATCTTTGGTGTGATGATTGAATCTCATCTTGTTGAAGGTCGCCAAGACCTGGTTGAGGGCAAAGCTGCAACGTACGGCCAATCTGTTACTGATGCGTGTATTGGTTGGGAAGACACTGAAACAGTACTTCGCCAGCTGGCAGACGCTGTTGAAGCTCGTCGTAACAAATAGACTAATTACAGTCAGCGATTAAGCTACTGAAAATTCAAAGCCCTTAGTTAGCAACAGCTAATAAGGGCTTTTTTGTGGATCTTAGTTGAAAACTGGAAGTGTCTGTATTCTTAAATGAGAAAAGACAGTAACTCGTCGACTTTAAGTGACAGTAAAGCTTTATCTTGTTTGGTTTCAACGTTAAGGCGTATTAATGGCTCGGTATTGGACTTTCTTAAGTTGAAGCGCCATGAGCCCATATTCATGCTGATTCCGTCTGTGTGATCGATCTCAACGGCATTATCTTGGTAGTGCGATAACACGCAAGCCATGACCTGCTCTGGGTCTGAGACTCTTCGATTGATCTCCCCGGAAGAGGGGAATCTATCTATACTAGTACTCGTTAATTGGTGAAGAGATTGTTGAGTTTTCGACATCAGCTCGATAACCAATAGCCAAGGAATCATGCCTGAATCGCAATATCCAAAATCACGAAAATAATGGTGTGCGCTCATTTCGCCCCCATAGACGGCATTCGTTTCACGCATCTTCTCTTTGATCAGTGCGTGTCCTGCTTTAATTCCAATCGCTTTTCCACCATGCGTTTTTGCGATTTCAATTGTGTTCCAGGTCATGCGCATATCGTGCAATACAGTCGTGTTAGGCTGTTTGACCAAGAATGCTTCAGCAAGCAACCCTACAATGTAATAACCCTCGATGTAATCGCCTTGCTCATCAAAGAAAAAGCATCGGTCGAAGTCTCCATCCCAAGCAATTCCAAGGTTGGCAGAATGCTCTAAAACGGCATCTCGAGTGGCTGCTTGGTTCTCTCTAATCAAAGGGTTTGGAATACCATTTGGGAAGTTTCCATCAGGGTTATGATGAACTTTGATGAAGGTGATAGGGACACCGAGTTCGTTAAATTTATTATCTAAAGCATCAATGATATGTCCTGCAACACCGTTCCCAGCATTAACCACAATCTTCATCGGTGACAGCTTTGATGGGGTTATGTACGAGAGTAGGTGCTCGACGTACGGAGCAAGAATACTGTTCGATCTACTAGAGTTACTTGGTTGTGCATGAACGAACGGTAAATTGCAGTTCAGCTCTTGATTAAGTTCTTCAATGCGTCGTTTGATTTCATCTAAACCACTGTTTTTACTGATAGGGCTAGCGTCTACACCGACCATTTTCATGCCGTTGTAATTGATTGGGTTGTGGCTGGCTGTGATTTGTATTCCGCCAATCGCTTTTAGGTAACGAGTCGCAAAGTAGACCTCTTCAGTGCCAGTCATACCTAGATCAATGACGGTAATCCCTGACTCGATTAAGCCTTTGGTCATGGCTTCTTGTAATGACAGGGAGGTTTTGCGGTTATCACGACCAATCACTACCTGCGCCAAACCATCGAGTGAGGTTTCAGGCTTAGCGGATAGGACGTATTCGCCAAATGCCTTACCGAGCAGGTAGGCGAGTGGCTCATTGATTTGTTTACCAATGACGCCGCGGATATCGTTGTTCTTAAAGCAGTTTAGGTCTAATGTTGGTTTCATCGATTTGTCGCTGCTTTATTTCGTTTGGTTGTGCTTTGATGAGTGGACTTGTTGCTTGCGCACGTCTCGCCCATAACTGTCTTGATATCGAATGATGTCGCCTTCACTTAAATGACTGCCTGTTTGTACTTCAATCATCTCGAGTGGGAGATCCCCTGGGTTCTCTAGGCTGTGAATATGACCTAAAGGGATGTAAGTGGATTGATCTTCTTCAACCAGATAGGTTTTCTCATTGTTGGTCACTTTCGCAGTACCCGCCACGACTACCCAATGTTCCGCTCTATGGTGGTGCATTTGTAACGACAACTTGTGACCGGGTTTAACGGTGATACGTTTAACTTTGTCGCGCTTGCCTAGGTCGATAACATCGTATTTACCCCAAGGTCTAAACACCTCACGATGATGCACATGTTCTGTGCGACCCGCTTGATTTAGTTGACTGACAATCGATTTAACACCCTGAACCCTGTCTTTATTTGCAACCAATATAGCGTCTTTGGTTTCGACAATAATCAGGTTGTCGACACCTACCGTCGCAACCAGCTTATTTTCAGCATGGATGTAGTTGTGTTGAGAGTCGACGGTTAACACATCACCTTCAATGACGTTATTGTGCTGATCTTTTTCGCTTACATCCCAGATCGCGGACCATGAGCCAATATCGTTCCAGCCGACATCCATCGGGATCACCGCGGCGTGCGAGGTCTTTTCCATCACGGCGTAATCGATTGAATCACTTGGACTGCTTTTGAATGCTTCAGCGTCTATACGGATAAAGTCGAGGTCGGTATTTTGCGTTGCAAGAGCGAGTTTACAAGCCGCTACTATCTCAGGGTGGTGTTCGGCGAGTTCTTCAACATAGCGTGATGCCTTAAACATGAACATGCCACTGTTCCATAAGTATTGTCCTGAGCGGATGTACTCTTCTGCTGTTGCTGTGTCTGGCTTTTCTACAAAGCATTCTATGGCGAAGGCGTGATTGATTGGCTGCTCTGTTCCATTAGTATCAGTTTGAGCACTGGAGGAAAGAGGCTCTCCCTGCTTGATATAGCCATAGCCAGTCTCTGGGGAGCTAGGTGTTATACCGAATGTCACCAGCTTGCCTTGTTTTGCATAATCAACACCACGACTAATCGCTTGTTGGAATTCAGAGGTTTTCGCGATGTGATGATCAGCAGCCAGCACTAACAAGATAGGGTCGGATGCGCTTTGTTCATTAAGCGGTGGTTTACTTAAAGCCTTTAGGGCGGCAAGCGCAATGGCTGGGGCTGTATTTCTACCGACTGGCTCTAGCAGAATACCACTATGTTGAATGTTAGCTGATCGAGCTTGTTCAGCGGCAATAAAGCGATGCTCTTCATTACAGATAATGAATGGGGCATCGCATTTACTATCCATCAAGTGCTCTTCAAGGCCTTGCAGGCGTTGAAGTGTGTGCTGAAGCATTGACTGGTCGCAGGCAATATTGAGAAATTGCTTAGGGTAAAGCTCGCGAGACAGTGGCCAGAGACGACTTCCGGAGCCGCCGGCTAGAATGACAGGTAAAATCATAGCGTGGTAATTAGGTGCATTAGAATACTGCCATCATATTACCACGCTTCACGCTTATTACTTATCGATAACCAAGAAGGATATGACTATCGATGACCTTCCGTAGGGGAGTTCAACATGTCTTTGGGATCGCTAATATTCTGATTATCACCTAGGCTTTGAACGCTGTTATGATCTTGAACATTAGAAAAGTCTTGAGGGTCAATCTTGAGTGTCTGTGTTGGGAACGCGATGTCTGCATTGTGTTTATGAATAATCGCCAGAACCTGTAACAGAACGTCTTGCTTAACTTTGTGGTACCTGATCCAGTTGACTGTTTTTGTGAAGGTATAGATAAAGAAGTTGAGCGTTGATGGCCCAAATTTGTCAAAGTTAACGATCAACGTCTGTTTGGCATCAATATCTGGGTGGGTCTCGAGCATGGTTCTTACATCATCAACAATGAGCGCCAATTTGTCTGCATCTTGATAACGAAGACCAAAGGTTTCATTGATTCTACGATTCAACATTCTCGATGGATTCTCTACCACAATACTACTGAACACCGAATTTGGCACGTACAAAGGACGCTTATCAAAAGTGCGGATGATCGTCATGCGCCAACCAATGCGTTCGACAGTGCCTTCGATTTGACGATCGGGAGAACGTATCCAATCACCGACTTTAAAAGGGCGGTCGAAGTAAATCATCATGCCACCGAAGAAATTCGACAGTAAGTCCTTAGCCGCTAAACCGACGATCAAGCCACCAACACCACCAAAGGTGAGTAAGCCGGAAAGACTGAGCCCAAATGCCTGCATAATGGTTAGGCCGCCCATCACCATAAAGAACAAGCGAGCGACTTTCGCTATCGCTTGTACAGTGGTTTCGTCTCTGGTTTTTTGCTCTAAGACATAGGCTTCAGTGTTAGTGATCATTCGTAAGGTAAACCAAACGAATGTACAGATAATCAATATGTGTTTAAGCGTTTTTAACCAATTGATTTCATTGCCAAACTGGTCTTGAAGTATTAGCCCGATAGAGACTGTAGCAGGCCAACACCAAAGTAATGTGCTGACAGGGGTTTTTAGTGCTTCTAGCAGTAGATCGTCCCAGTGGAATGGGGTTTTCTGAACCAGAATTTCTAAGCGATTATGGATAATTCGCCAAGCTACCCAAGCGAGAAAACTCGCAATAGTGATGAATAGGACGCTGTTTGCCCAATCACTATGGCTCTGGTTGATGTAGGTTTGTACTTGGGTTATGAATTCATTCATTGTGTGCTGCCGCAGAAATTATGAATTGGAAATTAGCAGAAACTCGAGTTGTTCTCTACCTTTATAAATCAAGCGATTATGACAATAGTATAACCTTATTCTTGCAGAACTAACTTTTTTTGAGATAGAAACTAATGTAGGTTTGGCTATCCCGTGTAATTAAAATTTCTAAACAGGATTTCAAATGAGCGACAAACAATATGCAGTTATCGGTTTAGGGCGATTTGGTCTGTCTGTTTGCAAAGAGCTACAAAGTTCAGGGGCACAGGTACTGGCCGTCGATATTGATGAAGAGCGAGTGAAAGAAGCGGCGGCTTTTGTTTCACAAGCGATTGTTGCGAACTGTACAAGCGAGGAGACAGTTAAAGAGTTAAGACTCGACGATTACGACATGGTGATGGTGTCGATTGGCTCTGATGTTAATTCCAGTATTCTGACTACTCTGGTGGTAAAAGAGTCAGGCGCAAAAGCTGTTTGGGTAAAGGCGAACGATAAGTTTCACGGCAAGATTCTCTCTAAGATTGGTGCTGACCATATCATCATGCCCGAGCGCGATATGGGTATTCGTGTTGCTCGTAAGATGCTGGACAGACGCGTTCTCGAATTTATCGACCTTGGCAGTGGCTTAGCGATGACGGAGATTGTTATTGGTTCTAAACTGTTGGGTAAGAAACTTGGCGATCTTAAGCTGTGTAAAGAAAATGGTGTTGAGGTACTTGGCTTCAAGCGAGGGCCGAACCTCACTAAAGCACCAGAATTGGATGTGAGTTTAGAAATTGGGGATGTGGTGATCATCGCTGGGCCGAAAGAGACCTTATCTAGAAAGCTACGCAATTGGTAATTGGCAATAAGGTAACAGTATGAATTCGTTAAAACGAAAAGGTACTTTCTACACGCTTAAGAGTGATAAAAAGCCACGTAAAGGCTCTGAACCTAAGATTATCCTTACGAGCTTCTTAGGCGTACTTATCCCCTCTGCAATATTGTTGACGATGCCTGTATTCTCTGTGACAGGCCTAAGTTTTACGGATGCACTGTTTACAGCAACCTCGGCGATCAGTGTGACAGGATTAGGTGTTGTCGATACCGGTGAGCATTTCACCTTGGCGGGTAAAATCTTACTGATGTTCTTGATGCAAGTCGGCGGGTTAGGGCAGATGACTCTATCTGCGGTACTGCTTTACATGTTCGGTGTTAGGTTAAGCCTTAAACAACAAGCACTCGCGAAAGAAGCGCTTGGCCAAGATCGTAAGATTAACCTTCGTAAATTGGTTAAGAAGATCATCATCTTTGCATTAGTGGCTGAATTTATCGGTTTTGTATTGCTCTGCTTCCGCTGGGTACCTGAGATGGGATGGTCAACGGGCAGTTTTTATGCTCTATTTCATGCGATATCTGCATTCAATAACGCAGGTTTTGCACTGTTTTCAGACAGTATGATGAGTTTTGTTGATGATCCGCTGGTGATCTTCACCTTAGCTGGCTTGTTTATTTTCGGTGGGCTAGGCTTCACAGTCGTCGGCGACCTATCGAGTAACTGGCGTAAAGGTTTTCGACATCTTCATTTACACACCAAGATTATGCTAACCGCCACTCCGACTCTATTGTTGGTAGGTACGGTATTGTTCTGGCTGCTAGAAAGAAATAACTCAGCAACCATGGAAGGGTTATCGACTCAAGGACAGTGGCTAGCCGCATTTTTTCAGTCGGCAAGTGCTCGTACTGCTGGCTTTAATAGTGTGGATTTGTCTCAGTACACACAGCCTGCGTTGCTGGTAATGATTGTACTGATGTTGATTGGTGCAGGTTCTACCTCAACAGGTGGTGGTATTAAGGTTTCGACCTTTGCAGTAGCCTTTGTCGCAACGTGGACCTTCCTCCGTCAGAAAAAGCACGTGGTGATGTTTAAGCGCACTGTGACTTGGCAAGCGGTAACAAAGTCATTGGCCATTATTGTGGTAAGTGGGGCGCTATTAACCACTGCAATGTTTTTGTTAATGCTTACTGAAAAGGCGGCGTTTGATCGAGTGATGTTTGAGGTGATTTCGGCCTTTGCGACGGTCGGATTGACTGCTGGGTTAACCGCAAACTTAACTGAACCGGGGAAATACATCATGATTGTGGTAATGGTGATTGGACGAATCGGACCTTTGACTTTGGCTTACATGTTAGCTCGCCCTGAGCCTTCGTTGTTGAAATACCCTGAAGATACGGTGCTAACGGGTTAATAAGGTTAACAGGCTAAGTTAACCCTTCTTGTTAGTGCGTTAGAAAAACAAAGCCAGCGAATATGCTGGCTTTTTTTAGAGGTTCAGAGGTTCAGAGGTTTATAGTAAGTTTCTGAATGCCTATCCCTCAAACATCTCAACGTATTCCTCATAGCCTTCTTCTGCTAATTTATCCGCAGGGATAAAGCGCATTGCGGCTGAGTTCATGCAGTAACGTAACCCTGTTGGTTTTGGACCATCTTTGAATACATGCCCCAGGTGGGAATCGCCAAACTTACTTCGAACCTCTGTTCTTGGGTAAAGCAGTTTGTAGTCAGTAGTTGTGACGACATAAGCCTCGCTGATTGGCTGTGTAAAGCTCGGCCAACCTGTACCTGACTTGTATTTGTCTTTGGAAGAGAACAATGGCTCCCCAGTCACGATATCAACGTAAATACCTTCTTGCTTGTTATCCCAGTATTTGTTGTCAAATGGGCGCTCAGTAGCGTCTTCTTGCGTTACATCGTATTGAAGTGCTGTAAGCTTCGCTTTGATCTCTGCATCAGACGGTTTTACGTATGTTTTAGCATTCGCTGTCGCATTCTTACTGTCGATGATCTGACGTAGTGTTTTAGGGTTGTCCTTTCTATCATCACCGAAGATTTTATCTAAATACTGATCACGACCTGAAGCGTAACGATAGTAGTTATAACGAACCTTACTCTTCTTGTAATAATCTTGGTGGTAATCTTCTGCTGGCCAGAACTTCTCAAATTTTATCAGTTCTGTTTTTAGTGGTGCACCAAAGATATTAGCTTTGTCGATCTCCATCATGAAGTTCTGAGCAACATCTTTTTGTGCTTGGTTATGATAGAAAATAGCCGGTCGATAATGACGGCCTCGGTCTACAAAAGAGCCTTTGTCATCGGTTGGATCGATGTGTCTGAAGAATTGGTCAAGAACCTGTTCATAGCTAACAACATCAGGGTTGTAAGTCACGTTTATCACTTCGATGTGACCCGACTTGCCTGAGGATACTTGTTTGTAGGTTGGGTTTTCTAGTTCACCGCCAGAATACCCAGAGATAACGTCGGTGACGCCTGTCAGCTTTTCTAGGTCGGATTCTGTACACCAAAAACAACCACCAGCCAGTGTCGCGATTTCACTATTACCTGAATTAGCTGTTTTATCCATTGTATTGGCAGTGCCAGTCTGGCTTACAAACAGCGAAATCAGTGGTAGCGCAACCACGAGTGATACCAATATTTTAGATAATTTATTCATAGATACCTCATCTTGACGTTCTTCTCATTCGATTTTGAATGTACGAATAGAGACAGGTTTTAGATGGAAAAAATTGCATCATTCACAAAAAAATATGTCGCCGAGAAAATCTTGCTCATAAATGCCGCCAGTAGTAGGGTGTCAGTATTGATATCCAATAATAGACAGCGATGGCGGTTATCGTACATCTAAGGAACAACATGCAAGCAGAAGTTAAATGGGTCGAAGGCTTTAAATTCCTAGGTCAATCTCAATCTGGCCACTCTGTAGTAATGGATGGCAGTGGTGGTGCAACCGCGCCAAGCCCAATGGAAATGGTCCTTATGGCCGCTGGTGGTTGTAGCTCTGTTGATGTCGTCGATGGTTTGAAATCTGCAGGCCAGAACATCACAGGCTGTAACGCAAAACTTGAAACGACACGTCGTGAAACAGCACCAAAAATCTTTACTGTGATTAACATTCACTTTGAAGTGTCTGGTGACAACCTAGATCCTGAGTTAGTGGCTAAAGTATGTGCTGATTCGTTAGAAAAATACTGTTCAGTTTGTCTAATGTTAGGTGCTGGCGTAGAAATGACTCACAGCTGGGAAATCGTTTAGTCTTCTGGCTGTATAGCTTGGCTTTGAGTCGTTACTTTTCGGCTTATGAGCAAACATAGATAAAGAAAGGGAGGAGCACTTAGCAGTGCTCCTCCCTTGTTATTAAGGAAGTCGTTATTACGTTAGAATACGATTATTCCACTGTTTCAATGATAACTTCTTCAACTTGAACATCTTCTTGGTACTCGAAGCTTGGGATTGTTGCTTCCACACGACGGTTTTGAGCACGACCTTCAGCCGTATCGTTTGATGCGATTGGGTTTTCTTCCCCTTCACCAGAAGCGGTAATGCGATCAGCTTCAATACCTTGCTCTTCGATGTATGCTGCTACTGCTGCCGCACGTTTCTTAGAGATCATCATGTTGTACTCAGCTGCACCTGTTGAATCTGTGTGACCAACAATGTTAACGGTAGACTGAGGGTATGTTTGTAAGACTTCCACAATTGGCTGTATAGCGGCTTTACCTTCGTCTGAAAGTTCTGTGCTGTTAGTCGCAAATGTACCTTGAGAGAAACTCTCAGTTTGCGCTTTGGTAACCACTACCTCCGCTTCCTCTTCAACGACCACAGCTTCTGGCTCTGTGATTGGTTCAGAAGGTGCTTGAGTTACAGCCGCCGCAGAAGCTGCAGCCGCTGATGCGGTTGTATTACCCGTGCCGAAATTGTAGCTAAGACCTACTGTGACAAGGTTGGAGTTTAGGTCTTGGATGATCTTATCGTCAAAATCATCGAAGTATTGGTATTCCACTCTCAGCGCCCAATCGTCTGAAAGCTGTTTCTCGGCACCGATACCTAAGGCTAAAACAACGTCGTCTTCGTCATCGTGCATGATGTAAGCAGGACCTGCTTTAAAGAAGATATCAAACTCTTGTTTAATCGCTAGTCGATACATTGGGCTTAAAGAAATGGCTACGATAGAATCGCTGTATCTTTGAGTCGCTCCGTTGTTGTTAAAGCTGGTGTCATAATCACCTAAGTAATCTGCATTCAATTCTAGAGCAATGTTATCGGTAAAGTTGTAACCACCGTAAATACCGCCCGCCACTGAATCATCTTCACAATCAATGTTGTCGACACAAGCGCTATCTAGCCAACCCATGCCAACTTTTGCGCCTACGTATGTCGTTGCGGCAATTGATGGAGCAGCAGCGAAACCTGAAGCAGCTATCACAGCACACATGATTTTTGACAATTTTTTCATAATCTTATCCTTGGATTAACTCTTATTGTTATCTGAATGAGCCTTTAAAGCGACGACTTACTGATTGGGACACTGCAACAGTAGATCGTTCAAGGCGTAGATTCAGGTCGAACCTATCTTGGAACTGTTATTACATTGTTAGTACAGTTGCTTAGTATGGTCAATGAAATTGTTAAAAATTATATATTTAAGGTGCTATTTACAGAGGTTTTTGTCAATTAATTGCTGTCTCAAATGTTGGAAACGAAGAAACCTCGTATCATTTTTAGGCGATACGAGGTTTCATTTTCATGTGTACGGAATGTTTGGTTGGGTAATCTAGGTGATTACCGTTATGGGCGCTCACCAGCTAACAAACGTTTTTCAATATCTGCAATGACACCTGGTAGGTCTGCAATGGTATCGATTAGGTAGTGTGGGTTTGATTTGTTTAGCTTAACGCTTGCTTTTTCACGTGCAGCTGCCAGTGTTGTCTCGTCTGCATCTAAATATTCTTGATACGTTAAGCCTGCTTCGTTCCCCGATAATACAAGTCCAACTGTCCACATGCCTGCGTTGTGACCCTCATCGATCCCCGGTGCTGCGTCGTCTACTTTTACACACGCAGCAACGCTAGTTACACCTAGATCGATTACGTTTTTCAGTGCCATAAATGGAGCAGGGCGACCACCTTGAGGTAAGTCATCGGTCGCTACCACGTTATCTGGTCGGTAACCGTAATCTGCAGCAGCAGGAATTAAAACATCCATCACTTCACGTGGGTAACCTGAACAAGACCCGATCTTCACGTTCTTCTCTTTTAGGTTATTGACCACTTCTATCGCATTCAAAATAGGTGCTGCGTGATCGGCTACTTTCGCTTTTTGAAGAGGCATGAATGCCGCGTAGATCGCATCAACGTCTTCACTGGTCATCGAACGTCCGAACTGGGCATTCCAACGAGCATCAACAGCAGGGATTCGACCCACCGCTTGGATGTGATCCCATTTACCGATACCCATAGGTTCACGAGCTTCAGCTAAGTCGATGTCAAAGTCGAAACCTTGTTTGAATGCTTCAACGAAGATGCTAGTTGGAGCAAACGACCCAAAATCAACGATAGTGCCGGCCCAGTCAAAGATAACCGCTTGGAGAGGTGATGTCGTGTTCATAATAGTGTCCTATTTTTGTGTCACTCCCAGTTCAAAGTTCTGGGAAACAAATGGTTGTTTAAGGTTATTGGTTTAAATGTTGATTTCGAGAATTAAAGGTATTCAAAATCTTTGCAGACTTTGGCTATCGCTTTTTCGAATACAGACAGAGCGACTTCTAGCTCGCTGCGACTGATGATCAATGGCGGGCTTAATTGAATCACGTTACCTTGTGACACCTTAAAGCTCAGGCCATCGTTCAGACATTGGTAAAGTACTGCTTCTGCTTCATCGAACGCTCGGTTTTTGGTGATATGGTCAGTGACCAATTCCACTCCCCAGAGCAGGCCGATGCCGCGAACGTCACCAATGACTAGGTATTTCTCTTTCATTTGAAGCAGTTGTTCACGCACGAATGCGCTGTCCGCTTGTACTTTTTCAAGTAGATTTTCTTGCTCAATCACTTCCATCGTAGCCAGTGCCGCCGCGCAGCCAATAGGACTTTTCTCGTGGGTGTAGTGACCAAGTGATACTTGCGCTGCCGTGTTGTATTTGTCTTTAGTGACCATGGCTGCAATTGGAACCAAGCCCCCGCCAAAACCTTTACCGATACAAAGAATGTCAGGTTCGATATCAAAGGCCTGGTGAGTGAACCATTCGCCACTACGACCCATACCGTTTGGAATGTCGTCGATGATCAACATGACGTTATGCTTATCGCAGATCTCACGGATGCGCTTCCAGTAAGCTTTGCTTGGAACCTGAACGTCTGTGTTACGCACTGCTTCGGCAATGAAGGCTCCAATGCCACCTTCTTTTTCAATCACATACTCTAAATAGTCGGCATAGTGAACGTCGCATGCAGTTTCGTTTGTATTGACTGCGCTATTCTCGTTAAACGGGAAAGCGCCACGATAAGAAACGGCTGGTGGAATACGTTCTACGCCAGCCATTAATGGCCCCATGCCTTCGCGGAAACACGCTTCGCCCCCCACTGAAATTGCATCGAGTGACGCGCCATGGAATGAATCCCACAATGACACTACTTTGAAATTGTTGGTGACATGTCGAGCTAGTTTGAGCGCCATGCCGATCACTGATGTGCCACCAGGAGCAAACAACACGCGATTCAAATCACCACCGCAGATCTGTGTGAGTTTCTCAGCACACTGAACCGCAGTTTCATTGGTAAAGCGACGCGGTGAAAACGGCAATGACGCCATTTGCTGAGTCACTTTATTGATGATGTAGGGATGACCATAACCTAGCTGGTGAACATTATTGCCGTGAAAGTCCATGTACTTCTTGCCCGTCGCATCTTGAATGTAGATGCCTTCGGCTGCTTCAAGTGTGTCTAGGCAAGGCGTTGACATGGCTTGATGAAGAAACACGTCAGCATCACGCTTTAACATTACTTGAGTCGCATCATCGTTTAGCGACTCGTTCCATTTTTCGCGTGCTGGCGTGGTGTTCACATCGCCTTCGCTTCGAAAGTGTGTGGCCTTTAGAACTGGCTCTGGATTGGTCGTCGTCATTATTTGATGTCCCAGTACATAGCGTTTTTCACTGCGCTAATGAGAGCTTCAATGTCTGACGGATACACTTCACCAATGTTACCGATTCGGAAGCAGTCTGCGTTTGAAACCTTGCCCGGGTAAATCACAAACCCTTGCTCTTTCAAACGGTCATAGAATTCCTTGAATTGGTAATCGCTATGAGTTGGAGAATAGAAAGAGGTGATGATAGGTGAATGAAGGTCATCATTAAGCAGTGGTTCAAAACCAAGAGAACGCATACCTGCAACCAATGTGGTTTGGTTGGTTTGGTAGCGACTATGACGAGCTTCGATGCCGCCTTCTTGTTCCAATTCAAGTAGAGCTTGGTAGAAAGCGCGCACTGTATGAGTCGGAGAGGTGAAGCGCCATTTACCATGGTTGCTTTCCATGCAGTGCCACTGGTCAAACAGGTCAAGGCTTAATGAGCGAGCTTGGCCTTTGCATTTTTCCAGTTCCGATTGCTTCGCAATAACAAAGCCGAATCCAGGTACACCTTGAATACACTTGTTTGCCGAGCTGATCATGTAATCAATACCTAAGTCAGCAATATCCATAGGGATGCCACCAAAGCTCGACATCGCATCAAGAATGACGGTTTTGTTGTGCTGTTTTGCCAATTTGGCAATCTCTTCGATTGGATTCAACATACCTGTAGTGGTCTCACAGTGCACAATCGCAACGTGAGTAATATCTGAATCCATAGCCAATGCCGTTTCCATTTTGTTCAAGTCAGGCTGTGATGTTTCACCTGGGGAAACGACATGGCATGGAATGTTTAAATATTCTGCGATTTGAGCAATACGAGCACCATACGCACCGTTATCGACCACAAGAAGCTTATCGCTGTTAGAGATAACGCTACCGATTGTTGCTTCAACTGAAGCAGTGCCGCTGCCTTGCATTAATACACTTGTATATCCCGCCTGCTTAGTCGCCAAAGTAACAAGCTTGCTACGAATCACTTCAACAACGTCTTTGTTGTATTCATCATCCCAAGTACACCAGTCTTTTAGCATCGCTTGGCGAACGGTTTCAGAAGTAGATAGAGGACCCGGTGTCAGCAGTAAGTATTCGTTTCTCATGTTCAATTCTCGCGATTTGTATTTTGGACTATACCAATATTTGCGGTTACTTTAACAACCAATTTAAACGGTCGTAAATAGCCCAAACGTTATTTTCACAAAAGCTTCATATTCAAATTTGTCACTTTTGTTGAGAAATTTTCCGATCTTTAAATTGCCATTTTTTGTTCATTTAATCGTCATAAAAGCCAGTTAGCTTAATACTCGAAATCTGGTACATACCAATGCAAAGGTGTGTGTTAACAACCTAAATGAATTTATGGATATAGAAGCCTCTAGATGGAGCTTCTAGCCTTAACAACTTTAACCTTGGCAATTCCTAACCTTGGCATCGGGCCTGACTGGAGAAAATGATGAAAAACCGTTTTATGAAAGGATCACTTGCAGCTTTAGTTACTCTATTGGCTGGTAATGCTTATGCAGCACAGGAAGTGACGGTTTACACCGCTTTTGAAACTGACATTTTAGCGAAGTACAAAAACGCATTTGAAAGTGAAAACCCAGACATCAACATCAAGTGGGTACGTGATTCAACTGGGATCATGACGGCAAAATTATTGGCCGAAAAAAACAACCCGCGTGCAGAGGTAGTTTGGGGACTTGCTGGTTCTTCAATGGCACTGCTTAAAGAAGAGGGCATCCTGAAACCTTATATGCCTCAAGGTGTAGAAGCATTACGCGCTAACCTTAACGACCCACAGTCTACTCAAGCTTGGTACGGTAATGATGCATTCTTCAATGCAGTTTGTTTCAACGAAGTGGTGGCTAAGCAACTTAACTTACCTGCACCTAAATCTTGGGATGACCTGACGAAGCCTATCTATAAAGGCCACATTGCTATGCCAAACCCAGCATCTTCTGGTACGGGCTACATGCAGGTTTCGGCTTGGTTACAAAACATGGGTGAAGACCAAGGTTGGAACTACATGCAGAAGCTAGACCAAAATATTGCTCACTACACGCACTCAGGTTCTAAGCCATGTGTTCAAGCGGGCATGGGTGAAGTCGCTATCGGTATTTCTATGGCGAGCCGTGGCGCTAAGCTGAAAACTCAAGGCGCTCCACTTTCAGTGATTACACCTGAAGGCATCGGCTGGGAATCTGAAGCGGTAGGCCTTGTTAAGCCTTCTGATGCAGCACAACGTGTTATCGATTGGTCTATTTCTAAAGCGGCAAATGAGCTTTACATCGAAATGTACCCAGTTGTTGGTCACCAAGATGTGACAGGCAAAGCAGAGAACTTCCCTAATGTAGAAAAGAACATGGCAAAAATGGACTTCGCTCGCATGGGCAGTGAACGTGCAGACGTTCTTAAAACATGGTCTGAGAAGTTTGACGCTAAATCAGAGCCAAAATCTTAATCTGCTGAGCTTTTTAGTTCATGAGCTCCTTGGTTAATTATCTACCGAGCTTATTAGACACATGGTTTATTAGATATATGGCTTATTAGACACGTAGTCATTAGATATGCAGCTCATTAGAAGTTAGAGATCAGTAAAGGAAGGCTTCGGTCTTCCTTTTTTAGTTTTACGCCTTTAGGTTTTAAGTAAGGTACAACAAATGACAAAGCACTACTCATATTGGTTCAAGCAAGCGTTAGAACAAGAGTTTGGCAACATCAATGAGGGGCTAGATTCGGCGAAGTCGCTCCAAAAAGACGTCAACTGTGATATCGCCATTGTTGGCGGTGGCTATACGGGTTTATGGACGGCGATTTTAATCAAACAACAGCAACCCGAAAAGCATGTTGTCGTGATTGAAAAAGGTCTATGTGGTAGCGGTGCTTCTAGTGCGAACGGCGGTTGCATGCTGACGTGGTCAACTAAGTATCCGACGCTGAAAAAGCTCTACGGAAAAGAACAAGCGAAATGGTTGGTTAAGGAATCGGAAAAGGTTATATACGAGATTGAAGCCTTCTGTAACGAACACAAGATTGACGCGCATCTATATCGAAGCGGTACTTACTACACGGCGACCAATGAAGCGCAAAAGGGTGGAATGGAGCCTGTTGTTAATGAGCTGGTTAAGCAGGGTATCAATAGCTGGAAGAAGTGCGACAATTCTTTGGCTGATAAAGCGGGATCTGATCGCCACATTGAGGGTTACTACTCAGAAGCTGCGGGTAGTGTGCAGCCAGCGTTATTGGCGAGAGGTTTGCGCCGAGTCGCGCTCGAACTGAGTGTCGAAATTCACGAAAACACAGAGATGACATCACTCGATTATGGCTCCCCAGCTCGAATTCAAACCAAAGGCGGTTCCGTATTTGCAGATAAAGTGATTTTGGCACTCAATGCGTGGATGCTCGATCACTTTAAAGAGTTCAAACGCAGCATTGTGGTTGTCTCTTCAGATATGGTGGTGACCAAGCCCATTCCGGAAAAGCTCAAGCAATTTGGCCCAGAGAAAGGGGTGGCGGTGGTAGATTCGCGTATCTTTGTCCACTACTACCGAGATACCCAGGACGGACGACTCATGTTGGGCAAAGGCGGCAATAAATTCTCGTTTGCGAATCAGGTTGAAAGCATGTTCAACCAAACGACTAACTACCTACCGATTCTCAATCAATCGTTCCAAAAATTGTTCCCTAAATTGGAACAAAGTGAATTCGATTACAACTGGTCTGGCGGCTCAGATCGTTCGGTCGCCGGATTGCCATTTTTCGGTAATCTAAAAGGCCAAAGCAACATCTATTATGGGCTTGGTTACTCTGGAAATGGCGTTGCTCAAACCCGTATGGGCGGGAAGATTTTGTCAGCAATGGTACTCGATATCGACAATGCTTGGACGCGAAGCGGTTTAACTAAAGGCCCATTAGGACACTTCCCGCCAGAGCCATTCCGTTGGGTAGGTGCGATGATAGTGCGTGATGCGGTACGAAGAAAAGAGAACGCGGAAGATTCGGGTAGCACGCCATTGTGGCTAGATAAACAGTTATCCAAACTCGCAGGTGCGGCGGGCAAAGCCGACAAGGTTGAATCATAGATTAATCTAGCGTTTAAATTAGAAGTTTACATTGAGGCTCTCAGTGATTTATGGGCAAGTCACTGAGGGCTTTCAACGTTGAACTAACTTTCAATGTTGAACAAATAGCAATTTTTAATGCTTATTATATCTGCAATATAACTGTCATTTAGCTTCTATAAATTTGTCACTCAACTGCAATATTCTCAGTATAAATTTGGTATATACCATATAGAGAGTGCTGTAGTATGAGCAACCAAACTTATTTGAATATTGAAAACGTTGTAAAGCAATTTGGCCAATTTACAGCGTTAAAAGACATCTCCCTATCGATAGATAAAGGCGAGTTCGTCTGCTTCCTTGGCCCATCTGGCTGTGGAAAAACCACCTTATTACGTGCGATTGCAGGCCTAGACTTACCAACGTCAGGTTCTATTGAGCAGAACGGTAATGATACGACCTTCTTGCCACCAGAAAAGCGCGACTTTGGCATCGTGTTCCAATCTTACGCTTTGTTTCCAAATCTCACTGTGGAAGAAAACATTGCGATTGGTCTGAAAAACCAAGGCATGTCGACCAAAGAAGCCCTTGAGACGGTTGAGTCTTGGTTAGAGACCATTGGCTTACCAACGTCTGGTCAGAAATTTCCAAATCAGCTATCTGGTGGACAGCAGCAGCGTGTTGCTCTGGCTCGCGCATTGGCGTTATCTCCAGGCTTGTTGCTACTCGATGAACCGCTTTCTGCGTTGGATGCGAAGGTAAGAACACACCTACGTGATGAGATCTGCCAACTGCAACGCAAATTGGGTATCACCACTATTATGGTGACGCACGACCAAGATGAAGCGTTAACGATGGCAGACCGTATTGTCGTGATGAATCATGGTGTTATCGAGCAGGTCGGTGCTCCTCAAGAGATCTACCAAAAACCTGTCAGTCGTTTTGTGGCTGAGTTTGTTGGTAGCATGAACTTTATTCAAGCTTCTGTTGCGGCTCAAGGCAAGATGCGTATTGCTGAGTCAATGCTGCCGTTACCTGGCTTAGATAATCTCACGCCAAATCTGGGTGATGTTTTTGATATTGCCGTTCGTCCAGAGCAAATCCAGTTTGTTGATCGTTTTAGTGAATCCTTGCCAGTGAGAATCGTATCAAGCGAATTCTTAGGGGCGTTTTATCGTGTTGAGTGTCAATTGCAACATGACTCAACGGCGAAAGAGATCATCGTTGATGTACCCGTCAAAGAGTTCAACCGATTGAAGCTGCGTCGCAGTGATATTCGTTACGTGGCGTTTGATCAAGAAGGCCTTAGAGCTTACTCATCGAAAAGCCTGCAAGTGATGAAAGACGAGGCGGCGTAATCAATCATGGAATCGACTCAAATGATGCAATCTAAGCTGCTAATTCAACGACGAGTACAACCTTTTCTGGCTCGGTTAAGCAAAGACAACGTAATTCTATTTGGGCTGTTGGCCTTTTTGTCTGTGGTCATGACGTTGTTTCTCCTGATGCCACTGTGGGCGATGTTGAAAAAGAGTGTTCAGAACGCAGATGGCGAATTTGTAGGCTTAGAGAATTTCGCAACGTATTTTGCGTCTCAAAGCTTATGGCAGTCGGTAGGCAATACCTTCACGCTTGGGTTGCTAGTGACAGTTGTCGTGGGCGTCTTGGCGTTTGGTTATGCCTATGCGCTAACTCGTTCATGCATGCCTTTTAAGGGGCTTTTTCAAGTGCTGGGTTCTGCGCCTATTCTTGCTCCGTCACTGCTTCCTGCAATCAGTCTTATCTTCCTATTTGGTAACCAAGGTATCGCTAAAGAAGTCTTAGGTGGCAACTCGGTTTATGGCTTGATTGGTATCTCACTGGGCTTGATATTCTGGACGTTTCCACACGCCTTGATGATTCTGACCACCTCATTAAGAACCTCTGACGCTCGCCTTTATGAGGCAGCACGTGCACTCAATACTTCATCGTTAAAAACCTTTTTCATGGTGACGTTACCTGCGGCAAAATACGGCTTGATCAGCACCCTGATCGTTGTGTTTACGCTGGTGGTTTGTGACTTTGGTGTGCCAAAGGTGATCGGTGGTAGCTACAACGTGTTATCGACTGACATCTTTAAGCAGGTGGTTGGTCAACAGAACTTCTCTATGGGTGCGGTAACCAGTATCTTACTGCTATTGCCTGCGTTGCTTGCGTTTACCGTTGACCGCTGGGTTCAAAAGAAACAGAAGAGCTTGTTTGATACTCGTTCTGTCGCGTACCAACCTGAACCTAGCTCTCTGCGTGATGGCTTATGTTTCCTTTATTGCACCATCATCTCTGCTGCTGTGGTTATCGTGTTGGGCATGGCGATATACGGTTCGATGGTCACCTTCTGGCCTTGGAACAAAGCGCTGACGCTAAACAACTATAACTTTGCAGAAATGAGTACCTATGGTTGGGCGCCATTCTTCAACTCGTTAACGCTTGGTGCTTGGACTGCGATAATTGGTACTGTTCTGATTTTCCTAGGGGCATACTGCATTGAGAAAGGCCGCGCATTCGGGCCTGTTCGTCAAGCGATGCAATTGCTCAGCGTTGTTCCGATGGCCGTTCCGGGTATGGTGCTGGGTTTGGGTTATATCTTCTACTTCAATGATTTGAGTAACCCACTTAACTTCTTGTATGGCACGATGGCGTTCTTGGTGATTAATACCGTGGTTCACTACTACACGGTAGGGCACATGACGGCGTTAACGGCATTGAAACAACTGCCTTCCGAAATTGAAGCAACAGCGGCTTCGGTAAACTTACCGCAATACAAGCTGTTCTTTAAGGTGACGGTACCTGTTTGTCTGCCGGCGATTTTAGATATTGCGACATACCTGTTTATTAATGCACTTACCACGACATCTGCGGTAGTATTCTTGTATTCTACCAATACGATTCCAGCGTCAGTATCAGTACTGAATATGGACGATGCAGGTCAAACCGGTGCAGCAGCAGCGATGGCGGTGATGATCATGATATCTGCAGCGAGTGCGAAGTTGATTCATATGCTAATCAACAAGTTATTCGATAAGCGCACCCAAGCTTGGCGTAAACGCTAGCGAACCACTTATATTGCAGTTGGCCAAGGAGTGGCTGACGACAAGAACAAGAATGAAAGGAAATGAAGTGCAGTACGTAAAAATCAAAGATGTCATCGTAGAGCAGATAGAGTCGGGGATGTTAACACCACGACAGAAGCTGCCTGCGGAACGTAAGCTGGCTGAATCGTTTGATACGACTCGAGTTACCTTACGCGAAGCCTTGTCTTCACTTGAAGCGGAAGGGCGCATTTATCGAGAAGACCGACGTGGTTGGTTTATCTCTCCCGAGCCGCTTCGTTACGATCCAACACAAACGCTGAACTTCACCAATATGGCTCTATCGCAGAATCGACAGCCGAAAACTGAGTTGGTGGCGGCGAAAGGAATGTTAGCAACCAAGGAGGCGACTCGGCTTCTTGAGTTACAACCTTTCTCGGACGTTTATCGAGTAGACAGAGTTCGTTATCTTGAAGATAGGCCGGTTGTGTATGTGACCAACTACATTCGACCAGAGTTGTTCCCTAACTTGCTTGATTATGACTTGTCTAAATCGTTGACGGACATCTACCGCGAACACTTTGGTGTGGTGTATCAGAAGATCCGTTACCGAGTGAGCACAACGTCTTTACTTGGCGAGACAGCGCAAGCCCTGCGTGCGACTTCTGGCTCACCTGCAATGGTTGTTGAGCGTGTTAACTACAATCAAAACGGCGATCTGATTGACTGTGATATTGAGTATTGGCGTCATGACGCGATCAGTATTGAGTCAATCGCGCAGCTAGAGCGCTAGTCATACGTTAGAACGTTAGCATATCTGCAATTATGCAGGATTGCCCAATTGAAAAGTTCAAAGGTCTCTTATTCGGAGGCCTTTTTTTATCACCTGTTGTCAGCCGTTGTGCTAATTCATCTATAATTTAGGAATGAAATGGAATTCTCTGCCATCGTCATCGTGACTATTTCGGCTTTGCTTCACGCGGGTTGGAACGTTCTAGGTAAATCGAATCAAGGATCGGGCTCGTCTTTCTTCTTAGCCTCTGGCTTTGCCGCTGCTGCGATATTGACTCCCTATTTGATTTGGTTCATTTACAGTGTCGGCTTTGTGGATATCACGCTTTTATTCTGGAAGCTACTTCTTTTAAGTGGTATTTGCCAAATCATCTATTTAATCGGCTTAGGTGTAGCCTACAAGCAGGCCGATATTGGGGTGATTTACCCGATGGCACGAGCGCTGCCCGTGTTGATGGTGGGTTTAGGCACGGTGTTGATAGGCTATGAGCTGTCACCTAATCAATGGTTTGGCTTCACCTTGATTACCTTGGGTTGTTTGTTTGTACCACTTAAGAAGTTTTCAGATCTTAGGTTAAAAGCGTATCTCAACCTTGGCGTACTGTGGGCGTTAATCGCGGCCATTGGTACCACGGGCTATTCCATCATTGATAAAGAAGCGCTTCTGTTACTCGATCCTTTGAGCACACCAGTTATAACTAACAAGCACACCGCGATTTTCTACCTAGGTATCCAGTTCTGGGCAATTGTGATTCCGTTGAGTGTTTGGTTATTCGTAACCAACCAAAGAATCGAGTTTACTAATGCTTGGATACTGCGAAAGAAAGCCACGCTTGCAGGCATTATGATGGCTTCGACCTATGGCTTAGTGCTGTTTGCGATGACCATGACTGAAAATGTCAGCTTGGTTGTTGCTCTTAGGCAAGTGAGTATCATTTTCGGCGTAGTGATGGGGATCTACTTTTTAAAGGAAAAGTGGCACGCGACTCGCGGTGTAGGCGTATCTCTAATTATTGCTGGCTTAGTTATCTCATTGACTTAAAAGATCGCCTGAGTGATTGGGGATTTGTGAATAGGTATCTCTATTAAGTTAAATGAAAAAACGCCCTTAGCGAAACAAACTTCGTTAAGGGCGTTTTCTCTTTATCTAGTAAGAAGCTGTAGGTAGTAAAAGACTTACCCCGCTAAATCTTGAGCATCTTGCTGTTTCAACACTTTGTGGCCATCTTCAGTGACACCACGTTTCCAGTAGCTGCTGATGTAGATGTTCTCTTTCGCGACTTCTTTTTCGTTGCGGAAGTATTGTCTTAGCTCACGCATGCTTTCAAATTCACACGCTGTCCATATTGAAACCTGACCTTCTAACCATTCTGTGTTGCGCACGGTTTGTGAAAGTGACTCTGAGGTTTCATCTTCAATCAACCAGGTTACTTTGATACCTTGAGGAGTCTCAAGTACCTGCTTATCTGCTGCTGAGTTGATCTGAATGATAGCGTGACCAGTCGCTGTTTCTGGGAGCGTTTTTACTTTTGCAGAAAGCGCAGGTAGGGACGTCATGTCTGCAACTAAGAAGAACCAGTCTGACTCTAGGTTAAGCCCCTGAATTAAACCAGGGCCAGCCACTGAAACCGTGTCACCCACTTTTGCGTTCATTGCCCATCGAGCCGCAAAACCACATTGCAAATCTGTAGTGATATGGCGAACAAAATCAACTTCAATCC
The DNA here is from genome assembly GCF_041474985.1 of Vibrio sp. 10N.222.49.C9. NCBI lineage: Bacteria > Pseudomonadati > Pseudomonadota > Gammaproteobacteria > Vibrionales > Vibrionaceae > Vibrio > Vibrio sp. 10N.222.49.C9. Next base: position 85,474 of record NZ_JBFRVD010000029.1, read on the forward strand.
ACTGCTCTACAGGATTGTACTGACGAATGGTGTAAGTGCGCATGGTTGGGCGCTCACCTTCGTTTAGCTGGCTTAAATCAGTCGTGCCAAGTGGCGAGAATAAAAGCTTGATGTAGCCGCCGGCACATTCTGTTGGGTATTTACTTAATCCCTCACCGCTAAGCGTTATGCGCTGCATGTTTGGAGTAATTGTTGAGGTTTGAGTAACGGTTAATGTGATAGGGCTAGGCTTGCTCATATAAGGCTCTCTTAGATTTGGATTTCCACATCATAATCCTGAACTAAAAAACACTCAATACTAATAGTTATCATTTACTTTGATTTACACATGTACTACCTAACTTATACGACAGATCCTATTGAGAAACAGATCCTACAAAAAAGAGCCCTTTAGAAAACTAAAGGGCTCTTAGGATTGGTTTGACTCAGCGAACAGAATTAGCTGTTTGCTTGCTCTAGTTCAATCGTTTCTTCAGCGGCTTTCGCAGCTTCTAGCATCTTACGAATAATGAACGATGCTGCCATTGCGATACCTACCATCACGACGGCAAGAACAGTCAGCATTTGGAAGTAATCACCGTAAACCGTTTGCACGATCTCTTGTGTGATCTCTTGACCTTTCTCTAGTGCAATAGACGTTGAGAATACCGCGCCAACAATGCCTGATAGTGCGATAGCAACAGAGAACAAGCTTACTGAGAAGTTTTCAATGTGCTTAGGTGCAACAGACAGGATGAAGGCTACAACCATTGAACCTACAATCACTTCACCGAATGCTAGGAAGAAGTGAATCGCTAGGAAGACTTCTGGGCGGATCAGAATATCGTCACCAACTGTCGTTACTGCCATCGTAAGGATACCGAAAGCGATAGCCGTAAGGATGAAAGAGAAACCGACTTTGGTTGCAGTTGAGAAGTTAATGTTTTTCTTTTCTAGGTTAGAGAAGATACCCGCGATGATAGGGCCAGCAACCATACACCATAGTGGGTTCATTGCCATTGAAGCTTCAGGTGCGACAGGGATGAAACCAAATAGATCGCCACGCATTGTGTTGATCGCTACCATTGTCATCGAAGTCATCATCTGACCGTAGTACACGAAGAAACATGTCGTCAGGAATGTGATGATTAAGATAGTCCCCATTTTTAGCATGTCTGATTTCTTCGATTTCATCATCAAAGAGACAAAGTAGATGATCGCTGCACCACCGATTGCGTACACGATGTTTTGGCCAATATCCATGTTAGAGAACATGAAGAATACCAAGCCGATCATTGCTGCAGAAAGACCAAGGAACGCTGCCCAGTTTTTAGTGCTTACTGGTTTTTGGTCGATTTCAGCACTTGCTTCAACAAGGCCTTTGCGAACAAAGATCATCATCAGAAGCGCAGCACCGGCTAGCACCGCTGAAAGAAGGAAACCACCGTGGAAACCAACAACAAGTACTAGCATTGGGAACAGGTATTGGCCTAACAGAGCACCAATATTGTTTACTGAGTAGTTGATTGGGTAGCAGTTCTCAAAATCTTCTTGAGTTTTGAACGTGCGTTTGTAAAGACTTGGGTAAGAGGGGGACATCAAACCACGTGCATAACTTGCTAACGCAATACCACATAATGCCATCGGAACATTGGTTGCTGCTGCACCAAGTACCAGTAGAACGTAACCACTTGCGAACCCTAGGAAGGCAATGGTTAAAGATCGGTAAGCGCCTAAAAACTTGTCGGCGATAAAGCCACCTGCGATAGCAAATAGCGGTCCGATTGCAGAGAAAGCACCAACAACCATCATGGTGTCGGCTTCATTGTAGTTCAGATCTTCAAGGAAGAAACGAGTCAAGATCACCATGACGCCATAGAACGAAAGTCCGAACATCATTTGGCAGAACATCATTGATTTGTTTAATCTATTCCACATTATTTTATTCTCACGTTTGTATTAATATGTAGTGTAATTACCCGATTATAATATCATTAGTAGTAATACATAAACTGAAACATCTGTCCCAAACAGAACTTTACTCGATATATCTTTTCTTATGAGTGCATTCATATTTCTCATGAATGAGATTTGCAACGTTAGATTTTGCAAGTGGATGCATGGCGGTATGAAATTTAGCCATCATCATTTGTGGCTAAGTAATGAACTAATAAAGGGAAAGTTAGAGGTAGTCATTCTATAAGTTATTTTGAGTGAGTATCACTTTCAATTGTCTGCTGGGCTTTAGCCAATAAAAAAGCCAGCTTGGTGGCTGGCTTTGTTGAGATATTGAAAACTAAGTTTACAAGAATGCCGTCTCTATAGAGGCTTTCTCTACTCGTGTTCCTGTCTGTTACTCACACGGGGGTGCCATGTGAATCACGGCCAGGCCGCCTAGAGAAGTTTCACGGTACTTCTTGTTCATGTCTTTACCTGTTTGATACATGGTCTCGATAACCTTGTCTAACGAGATAAGACACTTGCTGGTACGTTTCAACGCCATGCGCGATGCATTGATGGCTTTCATTGCACCCATTGCGTTACGTTCGATACATGGCACCTGAACAAGGCCACCGATCGGATCGCATGTCATGCCCAGTGAGTGTTCCATCGCGATCTCAGCGGCAATACAAATCTGTTCGTTGCTACCACCACGTAGGGCAGTTAGGCCTGCTGCGGCCATTGATGAAGAAACGCCGACTTCACCCTGACAACCTACCTCTGCGCCAGAAATCGAAGCGTTGGTTTTGTATAAGATGCCGATTGCGCCAGAGACTGCCAAGAAGTCTTTAAGCTGCTTGGTGTCTAGCTCCTTGATGAAACGATGGTAGTACATCAATACCGCAGGAATAACCCCAGCTGCACCGTTGGTAGGTGATGTCACGACCTGACCGCCCGCTGCATTCTCTTCACTCACGGCAAAGGCAAATAGGTTAATCCAATCCATGATCTCCATTGGATCGTTTTCAATCGAGGCATTCGCTTCAAGCTTTTTAAGCAGAGCAGGTGCTCGACGAGTGACTTCTAGGCCGCCATCAAGGATGCCTTCCGTGTCAAAGCCACGCTGCATACACAGAGACATCACCTTCCAAATTTGGTCGGCTTTCTGGTCAATCACATCCATACCTTGGAATGAAACTTCGTTACGTAGAATTAAGCCACCAAGGCTCAGTCCTTGTTGTTCGGATAGTTCAAGCAACTGATCAGCAGAAGAGAAAGGGAACTCAACTTGAGTTTCTGCTTCCTGTTTGCCGTTTTGTAGCTCATCAGCGGTTGCGATAAAGCCACCACCAATCGAGTAGTAGGTTTCCATATCCAGAAGGCTGCCGCTTTCGTTAAAGGCAGAGATAGTCATACCATTTTCATGCAGCGGAAGGTTGGTCTTGTGGAAGAGCAGATCGCTTTCTACATCGAAATAAATTTCATGATTACCGCTAACCAATAGAGATTTATCTTCAATCGCCTTACGCATTGCTTGGTTAGCACTGGTGATTTTAATGGTGTCGGGGCGGTTACCTAGCAAACCTAACAAGGTCGCTCTGTCTGTGTGGTGACCAATACCCGTCAATGATAACGAGCCGTATAAGTCGATTTGAATACGCTTCACTTGCCTAAGCTGAGCATCAATTTTTTGGGTAAAGTTAAACCCAGCGATCATTGGTCCATTTGTGTGGGAGCTGGATGGTCCAACCCCAATTTTGTAGATATCAAAAATAGACAGCATAGTAACTTCCTGTGAAGACGGTTCGATGGACGAACTCTGTGTAAAATTTGTATTTGGTTAGTTGCACTTCTTTGAGTGAACCTGTTCTGTGGGTGAAACAGTTATGCGATAGAGCGTATTCATTGATTGAAAGGGCTCTTTTATCGACTAGTGCTAACAAGCATAGAGCGATGAAATACAAGAGCGTGCTATGTTTGCTGTAAAGCGACACGTTTATTCTTGTATTACCTAAGATGTCGCTATCAATAGTGAGCATTATTGCGAGCAACATATAAGAATTTCAAAATACTTTTGTTAACAAGTATTGTATAGATAATTCACTCCATCTAATCCCCAAAACGAGACTTGAACATAAAATGAGCATTAATCACCTCCTTATTGTGCTGGGTAAGCGACTTAATGAGAATAAATTGACTGATGAAGGAATCAGTCGAGTTGATGCTTTGGTTGAGTATCTGGCGGAGCCTTTGGTAGAAGAGTCGAATCAGCAAACTGCGGTAGCATTTTGTGGTGGGCTAACAAAAGGGCAAACACTGTCTGAAGCCGACGCGATGCACCAGTACTTTAGAAAGCTTGAAAAGCAGCGTGAACATCCGTTTTCTTTAGGGGCGATTTTGCTCGAGCAGCACTCGACCAACACTGTCGAGAACATACAGAACTTGGCCTCAGAGATGATTGCAAGCGGGCTGTTTACTCGCGGGCAAAGTGTGCAAGTGACATTCGTTTCGAATGACTACCATTTACAACGTATATTCGAGATTCAATCGCTCATGGGCGAGCAAGGTTTGCTTAAAGTTCTCATCGAGAAGTGTTCCGCACTTGGGGTAGAGCAGCAAATAGATCGCAGGTTGGAGGCTCATGTTGCGGTGCCATACCCACATCAAAGTGCTCAGGGGCAATTGTTTCTGTTGATGGACGTACTGACGACCTACCGAGTTTATCTTGAAGGTGTTTGTGCGGGCGCATTTAAGCGAGATTTAGAGTTGGTTAGACGAGAGCCAGAAAGACTGTCTTTGGAAGCATTGATCACTGCCAAAGAGCTCGTTGGGCGTTCATCTGACTTTGACATTGTGGAGAGTTTACTCCCAGCATTGGAGCGCTGTATCCAGCAGACTTCAGTGGGTACCGATGTAAAAAAAGTCAGGGAATACCTAGCTCTACTAGATACTAACCTGACTTTATTGAATCGTTATTTAGATCCGGAATCGGATCACACACATCGCTGGTGGCGATAGGTGATTATTTCTTTCTCGTGATGCCAAAAGCTAGAAGTTCAGTGCCTTCTTCAGCGATGTTTTTAACCGCTTGAACGTAATCATCGCCCATAACATTGTGCCAGAAGGCTCATGTGTTTTTTTACAGTGATTAACTTTGGTTTTCTGAATCTTGCTCATGGTTATTGCGGTAGTACTCCCACTGTTCAATGCGCTCGCCGTCATCGAATACACAGTAAGTTGTACGCTGATTGTTTTCAGTAACCGTGTCTAATTCACCGTCTTGTTGAACACAATAAACCGCTGCTGGGTTAGCGACTGAAACACGTTGGCCCTCGCTATATTCTGCATAGTCGTTTGCACAACCGCCTAATACAACGGCACATACAGCCATCAAACCAATTTTCTTCATGTCTATCTCCTACGTGATAACTCTATAATCGAATGCGTTAAGTTCTACAGAACCAAATGAGAAGCTCTATGAAATTAGTATATTTTAGATTTCAGAAAAGGTTGTCCTAATTTGGTCAAGATATTGAAATAGGTTGATATTTCTTCATGTTTAACGACTTTTTGAGTGTTAGATCAAGCTAAGTGGATTCAAGTTACCGTAGGAATATCTCCGTCCGATCCGTTCTGGTTAGCGGTTGTGAACCTCGAATCTATTGATGATTATGATATGATGCCGCCAAATTCAGTAGAGCAGTCAGAATCATGAGACACCTAAAAACAACCATCCATCCTGATATCGACCATCTAGACAATAAAACGGTCTATAAGCGCAACGCTGCCCGTGCCATTGTGTTAGATGGTGAAGACATTCTGATGCTGTATACAGAGCGTTATCACGACTACACCATTCCTGGTGGTGGTTTGGATGAAGGGGAAGATGTGATCGCAGGTATGGTTCGTGAACTCGAAGAAGAGACTGGCGCGAAGAATATCCATAGCATCAAGCCGTTCGGCATTTTTGAAGAGTTTCGTCCTTGGTACAAAGATGATGCAGACATGATGCACATGATTTCTTACTGCTACTCATGCAAGATCGATCGTGAGCTTGGTGAAACGGCTTACGAAGATTATGAAGTGAAAAACGGGATGAAACCGGTGTGGATGAATATCCATGAAGCGATCGCTCATAACGAAAAGACCATGGCAGAGAGCCCTAAGAAGGGCATGAGTATTGAACGTGAAACCTTTTTGCTGCATTTGATTGCCAAAGAGATGCTTTAGCCGTTATCAATACTAGCCTGCTAAGCTATTTATTTGCCGCCACTTTTGGCGGCAAAGTTGTTTCTAGCAATGCTAAAACTTAATACCCGAAACTAATTATTGAATATGGTTGATATTGTCAACTAAGTGTTTTTGATGTATCTTTACCTCAGCGATGAACCTATCTAGCTTAACTGCCCGGTTATATCGTTAAATCTCGCTGTGAGCCTGCCCTAAACAAAGAATACTATGAATAAAAGACAGTTTATTGCCCATTATCTGCGCATGAATCGCACCTCGTACTTATTGGCGATTGTGTTCATCTTTCTCGTCAACTGGTTACAAGTAGAGATCCCTCGTTATATCCAATTGGCGATAGATTTGATTGATGATGCCTCTTCAACTGGCCACCAACAGCTTCAAACCTATGTTTGGATTGTGGTCGGGATGTCGGTTGCCATGGTGGTGGTGAGAATTCTGTCTCGTATCTATGCGCTTAATCCGGGGCGAATTACAGAGGCCGCACTTAAAAGTACACTTCTACAAAAGTTGAATCGCTTACCGAGCAGCTTTCACGAACGCTTTGCTTCGGGTCGACTGATCTCGATTATCAACAATGACCTTAGTGGCATTCGACTGCTGTTTGGTGTCGGCTTCTTGCAGTTCTTCAATGCCTTACTTGCGTTGTCGTTGACGCCTCTTTACATGTGGCGCATATCGCCAGAACTCACACTGTATTCGATCATTCCTATCTCAATCGCTTTTGTGATTTTCCGTGTGGGCTTCAAGCGTATGAAAATACTGCATTTAGAGCACATGAAGCGTCTACAAAACCTGTCTGCTCAGCTAATGAGTTACCTGTCTGGGATTGATCTCATTAAGAGCCAGCAGATGTCACCTTGGGTGAAAGCCGAAACTGAAAAGCTGAACCAGTTATTGCTTGAATGCCGCCTTAAAATTACACGCATTCAAGTCTTCTTTATGCCGGTACTCGACTACGCCAATGACCTGATGAAAATCATCATTCTTGGGCTTGGTGGCTACATGTTAATGAGACAGGAACTCACACTTGGTGAGATTACCGCCTTTCTGACTTACTCGGTTTTGCTCGCTATGCCATTGATGCAACTTGGCAGAATCGCGACCATTTATCAGCGTGGCATGGTAGGTATTCAAAGTGCACAAACCATTCTTAATGCCAAAGTCCCGGAGCTTGATGAAGATAAGCTGACTGAACTAGATGTTGAATCACTGAAGGGAAAAACGTTTTCTGTTCGCAACCTCAGCTTCAGCTATTCAGGTGAAGAACGCGTGATTCTCGATGACATCAGCTTTGATATTCCAACAGGTAAGAAAGTGGGTGTGTTAGGCGGGATCGGAGCGGGTAAAACGACATTAGTGAACTGCTTAAACCACCACTTGGATGTACCACAAGGTTCTGTTTTCCTTGGTGAAAGAGATGTCACTAGCTTCTCACGCAGTGACTTACGCCGTTACGTGAAAACCGTGACTCAAGACCCTTACCTGTTTTCAGCAACCGTCGAAGACAATATCCGCTTTGGTAGCCTAGATACCGATTTGGCAAAGAGTCAGGTTGATGAAGTGCTAGAGCTCAGCCAGTTGGCTAGTGATGTGACACGTTTTGAACACGGCGATCAAACCTTAGTCGGTGAGAAAGGGATCATGTTGTCAGGTGGTCAGAAGCAGCGCTTAAGTATTGCGCGTGCTTTATTGCAACCCACCGACCTGATCATCATGGATAACGTTCTATCGGCTGTCGACTATGAAACAGAACGTAAGATCTTGGAAGGTTTGTTTAAACGTTTGGAAAATCAATCGGTTCTTGTGGTTTCACACCGCGTTAATGCCCTTGAATATATGGATGAAGTCATCGTGTTGAACGAAGGTAAAGTGATCGCGAAGGGCGACCACGCCACGTTATTGAAAACCTGTGATTACTATTACGATACATGGCAACTACAGCAGAATGAAACGGAGGCAGCAGCATGTTAAAACGTGTTGATCTCAAGTACCTCAAGCACTTTTTTAAGTTTGCTAAGAAATACAAAGGCTCTGCGATTCTGGGCATCGCTATGCTTCCTCTTTCTGTCATCACGAGCTTGTTGTTCCCTTGGCTGATCATTCAAGTGATCGATGTTCACCTGAGTCACGGGGATATGGATGGACTGCTCGAGTACGTCTTCTATCTCGTTGCCGTGCTGGTGGCGAGCTATGTGGTGGATACCACCTATTCGTACAACCTACGTAAAACCGGGCAATACACGATAACTGACATGCGCTCAGTGTTGTTTGCTCGCGTGCTCAAACTGCCACGCAGCTATTTTGATAACACACCGATTGGTGTCACGCTTTCACGATTAACCAGTGACTTGGAAACCATCGGCGAGACATTTGTTCAGTCGGTTGTAGGTCTAGTTAAAGACAGCATCAATACCATTGCTCTGTTGGTGATGATGTTCTTCATTGACTGGCAGTTAACGATGATTGTGTTGATTATCATGCCGCCAGTGATGTATTTGACGGTGTATGTGAGAAACCGACTTCGTGCTTTGTATAAGGTGACTCGTTCTTCGCTCGCTCGTGGTATTGGCTTTTTACAAGAAGTACTATTTGGTATGAAAACCGTTCAGATGTATCGAGCGGAAGAGCAAGTCGAACAACGCTACCAAGGCTATACTGATGAGTTTCTGAGAGCGCAGAAGAAAATCAATAAATACGATGCGATTTTGTTCTCATTTATCTCTGGCATCACCTCAATCACGATCGCAATTATGATCTGGTATGGCTCTGAGCAAGTGATAGAAGGGGCACTCACCTTGGGTGTGTTGATCGCATTCATCAACACCTTAGAGAAAGTGTTTGTTCCGATCCGTGACTTTACTTCGCAGATCGCTTCGATTCAGAGTTCATTTGCAGCGTTTGACCATATTGAAGAGCTGTTTGTTGAGCCGACTGAAGAGGAAGGGCGTAACCTGCTGCCATCGAGCAAGGTTGAAAAACAGCTCGAACAGTTTGTGAGCCTGGAGTTTAAGAACGTGAGCTTCCGTTACAAAGACGATTCTCCCTACGTTCTAAAGAATGTTTCGTTCGTACTGGAGAAAGGGCATCAAATCGCGCTTGTGGGTTCGACGGGGTCGGGCAAGTCGACGATTCTGCGTCTAATCTCTAAAACCTACCAAGACTATGAAGGCAGCATTCTACTGAATGGAATAGAGCTGTCGCAGATCTCTAGTGAAGACTCTGCTCATTTGTTCTCAATGATGATGCAAGACGTGCACTTATTTGAAGAGACCATCCAATTCAATATCGCGCTGGGCAAAACGCATCTATCTAGAACTGAGGTTGAACAGGCGGCGCGCTATGTTTATGCCGATAAGTTTATTGAACAATTGCCACAAGGTTATGACTTCCACTTGGAAAAGAACGGCTCTAACTTGTCTGTAGGGCAAACGCAGCTTATCTCGTTCGCTAGAGCGGTTGCACAGGGCGGTCAATTGATGATGCTTGATGAGGCGACCAGTTCGGTAGATTCAATCACTGAAGACCTGATTCAAAAAGCAATGCAGCGCCTTTTCAAGGAAAAAACCGTGATTGCGATTGCACACCGTTTGAGTACCGTTCGTCACTCAGATACGATTTTGGTGTTGGAAAAGGGTGAAATTGTTGAGCAAGGTAATCATCAACAGCTGGTGGCACACAATGGTATTTATGCTGGCTTGTTACAAGAATCGATTGTAGAAACGGGCGATTCTCAAGTAACGGTTGCCTGATCACCTCAAATCAGGTTTACCGTTATCGATACTATGAATTGGTGTTGCTTATGTTTCACCAATTTCTATTCTTTTCTAGTATTCCCAGTAGCTTAGGGAAAATAAAACATATTTTACGATTATTAATATGTTATGATCTCCCTACTACTAAAGGGGTGTCTTAGGGCATCGGGATGTATGCAAGCAAAAAGAACCGGCTTGTGTCAGTCACTTTCTGGCGAATATGGAATCGAAAATGTTGTTGGAAGAAGTTGTAGAAATTATCGAATTAACCGACTCAGACCATTTATCTCAAGCAATGGAACTGTTTAACGAGCATGGTTTTGTTGATACTGAGTCTTTACCTTTTATGAATGTTGTTTTTGAAACAGCACCAGATCAACTTGCGAAGAAGCTGTCGCAGATTGGTTTTAAAGGTTTAGTGCAAGTCGAAAAGAATGAAGATGCATCGGGCTTCACCATTATTGATGCTGACCGCGTTCTGCTAAAAGATTCTGCTTAGTTGAAAGGCTCTGCTTAGCTGCAAGATTCTTCTTAATGACAAGAATAAGATTCAGCTTAGTGAAAAGACTCTATCCAGTTCAGTAACACCCGTTATGATTATTTGAGGTTAACACAGTGACAACAGCAACCGTTTCATCAACAGAACAACATATTTCCAACGAACATGCGCTTTTAGGCGCATCGTTATTAGCGTCTCAAAAAGTTGAGTTGGCTCTGTTCAGTGTGATCTCTAAATTAGCTAAAGCCCTATCAAAAGAGCAGCAACAGTCATTAGGTTTGGATTTGGATACCTTTTTAAGGGAGAAGCCAAGTGAACAAGCCTCGACTCTGAGCCGCTACGAAAATACGTTTGGTGAACAACTTCCTTTGAAGGCTAATGAACTCAACGATTTTATTTATCATCGAAACTTGGTCACTCGTGGCTTTTGGCGTGTGACTGGTGCTGATGTTAAAGGCGGTGAGAAACTTGCTAACCCAGAGCTTTATTTAAAAGAGTTCTTGGCTAAATGTGAATACTGGCAAGTGATGATTGATACTCAAACCAAGTAATCAAATTGAAATAAGAAAGCCATAGCGAACATGCTATGGCTTTTTTGTTTGTGCAAACCGTGTTGAATTCTCTGAATCTAGAGCATCATCTTCAATACATAGTTCCTAGAGACAAAGTGGTGTTTAAGTGCGGCACTGATATGCAGCACAATTAAACAGGCTAGGGCAATACAACTGGCACGATGGAAATAGAAAAAGAAGCCGTTGATTGCAGAGTCGGTAATTAGATTATTTACGCTCACTAACCAAAATAAAGAGTACGGTTCTTTTAGCATTAAGTAGCCGGTGCTGAAAACCATAAACATCACAAGATACATCAAAGAGTGTGCAAGCTTGGCAACGCATTTTTGCCCTTCAGGCACAGAGGTTGGCATGCTTGGCGACGAGCGAAAGTGGCTCCAGATATAACGAACCACAAGCAATGGTGTCGCAACGGTCGCCAATGACATGTTGAGCATTGACAGAAAAGAAAACAGCTCTGGATGATTGGTGACATAGTGCATCACATACCCTGTGATTGTTGCATAGATGATTACAGAAGCCATTACCCAGTGCAGTACACGGCTTACTAAATCGTATCGTGGATTATTCAAATTAACCTCGTTCTGATCGTTATTAATATAAGATTCATCTCGATGCAATAAACCATTTTTCGGTATATTCGCATCGCGAATTAATCATATAGAACAGTATTACGCGGTATTTTTATAATTTAGAAATTAATGATGTTGCTTCAGGTGTTTTATAATTATCAATGATGTTTTAGAGTGTTAATTCCAATATGGACATAGCAAACTTGTCGACTTCCTAGCTTGTATGCCTATTACGAGATACAGTTAGTCTAAATATAAACATATAAGGAATGTATAATGCTTCGAATCTTATTGGTTGCAGTTATCTCGGTGTTCAGCACGATGAGTTTTGCAAGCGAAGATGTTAAGTACTCGGAACAAGAGTATTTGGATAGACCGCTGATGGAACGCTATATCTTGGATGAGTTGAAGCAGCTTCGAATGGAACAGCAGGATCTTGAAAGACGCTTGACCATTCAGATGACTGACCGGGAACTGACTGTGGCAGACAAGTCTCTGAATTACGCCAATGTAACCGTAACCTACTTCTTCTACATTATTGCTGGTGTGGCCTCTCTTATCGCGCTGGTGGGTTGGCAATCCATCAAAGAGCTTAAACACACAACTCAAGACATGGCTGATAAGCGACTTAATTCTATCGCTCAAGACTATGAGAAGAAGTTTAATGTTCTTGAACGGGATCTTAAGCGCAAGACCAGAATCATTTCCGACAACAACCGCGAAATTGAAATTATCAATGAGATTCATAACCTATGGTTGAGAGCACAGAACGCACAAACGGCAGAGCAAAAAATTGAAATCTACGATGAAATACTGAAGGTTCGTCCTGGAGATTTAGAAGCACTTACTGCCAAAGCTGACGCTGCTATGGATATACAGGAATACCACTGGGCAATGAGTCTTTGTAACCGTGTATTAGAAGTCGATGACCAAAATGCTCATGCCTTGTATCAACGTGCTTGCGCCTATGCTCGATTAGGGGCAGAAGGTCAAGCTATCGATGACTTAGAGCGCGCTATTGAAGCCAGTGGGTCCATGAGAGAGCTGCTAACTGAAGAGCCGGACTTTGAGATGCTGCGAGGCTTAGAACGCTTCGAAGTACTTCGTGAAGAGTAATATGAGGTAAAGATCCGTGTTAACTAAGGTGGTGGGCTTTGCATGCTCACCATACTTTCACACCTATCGCGCTATGGTTTCTTACATTTCATTTATTTTTTTGATTTAATTGTTATGTTATAACACTTTCTAAGTTCCTCGTTATAACCGCTAAGTATTTTATGAAGTTCCTCCGTATAGGTCTGATCGTTACTGCGATCAGCGCATTTTCCCTTGCTGCTTTGCTCTCTTTTCACTCCAAACCAGCACCAGAAATCTCTATCAAAATAACACCTTACCAAGGTTCTCAACCTAATGATAAGGAAGTCATCGACTCGCAAGCGACTCCCAACTCTTTGGTTAAGGTCCATTATTTTGTGAAAGTTGGCGATACGCTAAGCAACATCTTTTCGTCATGGCAACTGCCATATGGAACCGTTCAAAAGGTGATGGAAGCGGATCTGGAGTCTTTGAAACTCGACACAATAAAACCTGGTGACCATCTAGAGTTGCTTTTGGATAGTGACTCAAAACAGCTTGTGGAGCTGATTTATCACGAGAGTTTGGTTGAGCAAGCAGCCTTTACTCGAAACGATGATGGTAGCTTCACCTATAAATTCCACGAGATCCCAGGCGAATGGAAAGAAAAACTCTATGCGGGTAGTGTTCACGGTAGCTTTTCAACGTCAGCCTACAAAGCGGGGTTAACTACTAACCAGATAGCCAATATCACCCGCACACTAAAAGACAAAGTCAACTTCGCTCGAGAGCTGAGAGCTGGTGATAGCTTCAATGTATTGGTCAAAGAGCAGTACACGGATGATCACCTAACGGGTAAAACAGAAATTCAAGGTATCTCAATTCAATTAAGAAACCGAGAAGTCGCAGCTTTTCTAGCACCAGATGGTCTTTTTTATGACAGAGAGGGAAATAGTCTAGAGCAAGCCTTTGATAGATACCCAGTCGACAGAAAATTCCGAAGAATCACTTCTTCGTTCAATCCGACACGAAGACACCCAGTAACTGGGCGAATCTCACCGCACAATGGTACCGACTTTGCGACACCTGTTGGTTCACCTATCTACTCAACTGGTGATGGTCGAGTGGTGGCACTTCGTGACCACCCGTATGCTGGTAAATATTTGGTGATTGAACACAACAGCGTATATACGACGCGTTATCTTCACTTGAGCCGCTTCTTAGTTAAGAAAGGTCAGCAAATTAAGCGAGGTCAGAAAATTGCGCTATCGGGTGCTACTGGTCGTATTACTGGCCCGCACTTGCACTTTGAGGTATTGGTTCGTGGTCGCGCCGTCGATGCGATGAAGGCGAACTTACCAATGGCAAGCTCAATTATGCCTAAAGATAGAAAAGAGTTTTTGGCTCGAATTGCCTCTTTTGATGCCATGATTTCTGAGCCAGAAGATCGTGCGAGTTAGAGATATTCAAGCCTAGTTTGGCAGCGAATACAATAACGCCCCTTAGCTAGCGATTCAGCTAAGGGGCGTTTTTCTAGGTAATCGCATGATTTAGCGAGTGATTCAGTTAAGCAACCACCACTGCCGTGCCACTAGCAGAGACCATCAACATGCCATTACCTGTTCCCAAGACTTCGTAATCAATATCTACGCCTACCACCGCGTTGGCACCCGCTTCAATCGCTTTCTGTTCTAACTCTTTGAACGCGTAGTTACGTGCTTTTTCCAGTTCTTTCTCGTAGGTGCCAGAACGTCCACCCACAAAGTCACGAATTCCTGAAAACATATCTTTGAAAACGTTCACCCCTAGAATGGCTTCTCCGGCAATAACCCCTTTGTAATCGACAATGCGCTTGCCTTCGACTGATTGTGTGGTGGTAATAATCATAATGGCCTCTTGTAAGCTTGCTGAGCTGTCACTCGCTTATTGATTGATAGTTTGGTCTTGCTCTTGAATGTCATCGTTCAGTGCTGTCTCTGAGCGTGTGAATTCATGTCTTAACCATGTTCTCAGTTTTAGCACACTTTCTTGTTTTAATTTGTTTTTTGGGCAAACAAAGTAAAAATCTTGGTGCGGGTTAGCAACCGGTTTACCCAGTTCGACAAGCATCCCATGGCTGATATCATCTTTCACAAACAAGCGATGCGTTACTAGTACGCCTAACGAACGAATTGAAGCTTGCACCGCTTGAATGGAGACATCGAATGTCAGGTTGCTATGGAATGTGGGCATTGGGATTTGGTAATTGTCGCACCACACTTGCCAGTCGTGTTGTCGCCTGAGGTTAAAAACGCCAATGGTCGGGTTTTGTTTGACGAGTTGTTCGACGCTCAATCCGGTCTGGTTTTTTAATATCGTAGGGCTACACACCAAGACTAGGTCATCGTCGCCCAGTTTCTCGCTGTAATATTGTTCCCACTCGTTGGGTTTGCCATGTACAAGCGCAACATCGACCCCTTCCTGCTCGATATCGAAAGGGCCAGTTAGCGTCGAAATGCGGATATCAAGTGAGGGAGCGAAGGCTTGGAAGTCGGGAACTCGTGGGATCCACCAGTGCATCGCTAGCGAATTGACCATGTTGAGGGTAATGCGGTGGTCGTTAGGCGTTCTGGCAAGCTCTTCGGTCGCCTCTATCACTTGCTCAAGTGCGGGAGCAACTTTGCGGTAATATCGCTTACCTGCGGCATTAAGAACAACACGACGACCGACTCGTTGAAACAGAGGCTTGTTGACCAGTTGTTCTAACGACTTTATCGCTTGGCTTACCGCAGAGTGACTGACGTACAATACCCGCGCGGCGTCGGTCATGCTGCCAGTCTCAGCAACAGCAATGAAAGCATAAACGGATTTAAGCGGAACGAGTTTTTTCATTGGTAAGTTTTCCTTACAGTTATAGTTAATATTACTCGCTATTTTTCATTACGTCACGCCTCTAAAATAGATGTCATAGGAGGTGATAATTATGTCTGATATTACCAAGGCGACGACTTTCATGTTGTTGTCGACGTTCAGTTTGTCTTTAAGTGGCTTGATGGCCAAGTATCTATCTGAAGTGATGCCCACTTCGTTACTCAGTTTTGTGCGTTTTTTGTTACCCAGTCTGTTTTTATTTCTTTTCCTGACCTTTTACAAAATCAGCAAGCCGACACGAGAAATGTGGAAACCTTTGGTGATGCGGGCGATCTTTATGGTGGCGTGTCAGTGGTGTTTCCTTACTTCACTGCAAACCTTAACGCTTGTTGAAGGGGTTGTGTTGTTCAGTACGGGGCCTCTGTTTATTCCATTGTTAGAAAAGTTAATATTTAGAACCAAGATTCATACAACGACGATCGTGTGTTTAGCTGTCACCTTTGTTGGCGTAGTTATGATGGCGGGCGATTGGTCGCAGTTTGAGTTGGGTTCGGAGTTCTTTAGACCTGCGCTTCTTCTTGGGCTTCTCGCTGGGGTATTTAATTCTGGCTCGCAAGTGAGTTTGTACCGAGCGTCTAAAACTAGCCTGACACCAGCAGAGCTTAACGCGTGGACCTTTTTAGTCGCGGCAATCATTGTTATTCCAATGGTGGTGTTTACTTCACTTTCTGCGGTGCCCGATGTGCTTGAAAGTGCTGAAAAAGGCTTCGTGTCGGCGTTACTGTCTTTTGACGATTTACGCTGGATTGTTCTCGGATCACTTGGTCTTGCACTGTTTACCATCAATACCCAAATCTTCCGTTCCAAGGCGTATAAGCTTGCAGACAGTGGCTCCCAGTTGGCACCTCTGATTTTTACTAACATGCTGTTTAGCGCGCTTTGGCAGGGCTTGTTCTTTGATGATGTGTTTTCTACACAGCAGATGATTGGCATTAACCTGATTGTCGTGGCGAGCATCACCAATACATTGCTGGCAAAAAGACACAGCAAGGCGAAAGCCAAACAAAAACCGCACACCACAGTGGCTGTAGCGACTGTAGTGGACGTTGCGGTATTGGACTCGGCAGCTAAAAGCTAACCATTGAGTTATGGCTTATCCTCTGAATGGTTAATTTAAAACTTAGAACAATGAGCGTATGTATTCTTTTACTCGGTCGATGTGTTCGTGCGGGTCAATCTCGCAGCGTTGGTTCATTTCTAGGAATCGCTCAGCGTATTTATCGTAGATTTTGTTTTCCAAAAACAGCAGATACAACTTGGGATCGATATGACCGCTGGTGGCCATGTCGGTCATGATGTTGAGTGATTCGCTTAAGAGTTTACCTTTCTTATAAGGGCGATCACTAGAGGTGAGTGCTTCAAAGACATCAGCAATTGCCATTGCTCTGGACGGCAGAGGTAACTGGTCTTCGTTTAAGCCTCTTGGGTATCCCTTACCGTCGATACGTTCGTGGTGTCCGCTGGCGATATCCGGAATGTTTTGAAGGTAAGGCGGGTAAGGCAACTTGTTGAGCATGGTGAAGGTTTGGATAATATGATCGTTGATCATGAAACGTTCTTCATCGTTTAGCGTACCACGGCGTACTTTCAAATTGTGCAGTTCACCTTGGTTGTATTTAACTTCTCCGGGCTTAAGTACAAACGCTTCTTGCCATACATCGGCAGGGTTAAAGCCATTGTCCCAAGGTATTTTATGCTCCGGTTTGTCTGCAAGCAGAGGCTCCATGACAGGCAAACCATTTTCCTGACTTGTTGGCTCAGTTCTCTCTTTCTCAACCGACTCTTTTTGGGTGTTAAATCTCTCTTTTTCAGACCAAGACAAACCCAATTGATCATCCAGTGTACGTTTCCATTGGCGTTTGGCTATTTGATCTAAGCGTTCTAACTGCTCTTCCGTCATAGATTCGCCGCCAAGATTACACTCAGCAACGAAGGCAAACTCCTCATCCAGTTCAGACAGGCTTTGTTCGAGTATTTTGAGTTGTTCTTCTTGTAGTGCACCGTTCGCCATCGCTTTCCAGTAATCGGTTTCCGCTTGCTGTTTCAACAACTCAAAACGCATTCGCACTTCGTGGATTCGGTCGTAAATGGTTTCCAGTTTTGTTGCCTTATCTACCACATATTCAGGCGTGGTCACCTTGCCGCAGTCATGAAGCCAAGCGGCGAGCATCAACTCTTCCCACTGTTTACTGTCCAATGAGAATTGCGGGTAATAGCGGTCATCATCTATGGTTGCTTGAGTTAGCCATTTGGTGAGCTCAGGCACTCGTTGGCAATGCCCGCCCGTATAAGGTGACTTGGTATCAATCGCCGATGCAATCAGCTCAATAAAGGCATTAAGCATGTCTTTTTGTTGCTGCATTTGGTCGATGTTGTCTTTCGCTATTTCCGCAAAGCTGAGCAACTCTCTTAAAAAGGCGTGCTTGTCTGCCTGCATCTTGGTAATTGGTCTCTCATAGCCAATTGCCACAATCCCTACCAACAGTTTCTCT
This sequence comes from Vibrio sp. 10N.222.49.C9, assembly GCF_041474985.1. NCBI lineage: Bacteria > Pseudomonadati > Pseudomonadota > Gammaproteobacteria > Vibrionales > Vibrionaceae > Vibrio > Vibrio sp. 10N.222.49.C9. The sequence goes on from NZ_JBFRVD010000029.1 coordinate 103,516, forward strand.
CGGTTTAATAGTGGAAATAGGTACAGGTCTGAATTGAAGATCGAATCTTGGTAATAGTTGAGAACATTGTCTTCTCTGTTCAAATGGATCGTCTCACCAGATTTAAGCTGACACAGCAACCAAGGCGTGTGTTTGATGAAGTCATTGATGTCGGCCTTAAAAGGAAGAATGGCAAGGTTGGCTGCCGTATCAAACACGTCTTTCTCTTTGGATTGAGTGAAAAGGACAATGGTTTCTGCTTTGGTAATTAAATAGCTTTGATGAGCAATGTTCTTGGCTAAGATCGAAAACTCCTGATTCCCGGCGGTGTCTCGAAGTAGGGTAATCAGATCATGAAGCGTGTGTTCCATTAGCTCAATCGAGTGGGCGAGGTTAGCCACTTCTTGAATCATGCTTTTGGGATAATGAGTACGCCTGAAGTCGAACCGAGCGATGTTGTCGGTGAGTTGCATCAGCGTATTGAGCGGCTGAGACAGTCGATTAGCAACAAACCATACGATAGCGAAGCAGATGAACAACATCCCAATCGCGACCGCAACTTGCTTGTCTCGCATCGAGATAAGATCAGCGAGCAGCTCATTGTGTGGCGTCGCTTCTGCCAAGTATAAGGTGACATTTTGAGTCAGTTGAACCGGCGTTAGCGTTAGTGCCCAAGTGTTTAAGTTGTACTCAACGTTTTTTAGATTGAGGTTAAACTTCTCTTCATCAGAGATAAGCGGCGCAATAACGGACGCTTTCAATGCTTCCATCTGTTCACGTTTGGGCACATTAAAGAAGCTTTGGTCTTGCTCACTGCCAGAGAGATTCCCCGTCGTTTGGTTGTTCGTTTGCTCAGTTTTACTTGTGTCATCAGATTGGGAGTCAGGCTTGGGTACTGATAGCTCAAGTTGATGCTGACCGAGAAGATTAAAATGTTGATCGAACAAGGCGAGTCGGGTTTGCGGAGAATAAGCTAATTCACTGATCTGAGAAGAGAGGGAACTCAACGTAAAGTCGGCACCAACCACATGCTTGCCATCGGCAGAACGCCTAGAGAGTGTAATGCCATTGGTTTGCAGGAAATAGAATAGATAGGGCTCAGAGAGTTGTATTGAGCCATCAGGCTTTGCGTTACGAAACCAAGGACGAGTGGTGGGGTTGAACTTACTCTCTGCTTGTCGAGTACTGATCACTTGATGTGCGCCATCAAGATAGGTAATAAAGTTTTCACCGTCTAGATTGGTGCTGCTGACCATCATGGTCGCTTTAGCGGGGGCGCTGTTTTCGGCTCTCTGTTTATTGGTGCTTAATGGACGAAAGATTCTGAAGTCACCATCTTCAGAACCATAAAATAGAGCGACCAAATTGGTGTTTTGCTTGAAGATGATATCGACCGAAGCAAGCCAAGAGTCTTTTTCGACAGCGGAAGCTTGATGAGCAACAAACGGGCTCACCGCCATCACATTTAAGGTTGTGATAACAGGGGCAATGGCTTGTTTAAATACTGATTCCAGTTTGTCGCGGTGCTCATTACTGATCTCGCGCACTGTGCCTAGCAGCAGCTCTTGGGAGTGCCGATAACTTATCGAAATCAATACCGCACCGACAAGTGTTGTCAAAATTAGGAAAAGGCTAGTGATGTGGATACTCAGCGGATATCGTCTTCTTCTCATCTAACACTCCGGTTTGTAGACTGGTTTAAGTATTGACGAACTTGGGTAGGTTGCAAAAAATTGGCGCAATTACCGAGTGTGTGCGGTTCTACTTAGATAAGGCCAAGCGCTGGCTGGCTCTGGTTAGCCACGTATTCCCGTGTCGTGTAAATGAACCAGTAATAAACCTTTATGTTTGGGTGCTAATTGTCACTTTCAGCTGATAAACTGGCCGAATTGTTGCCATTAGGCATTCATTTTCTGAAGTATTCTTTTCCTGAAAGAGATTCAGAGTTACTTTCTGAAAAACGTATTTTGACCGAGCGAAGAGGGCATTGATTCATGGAACTCAAAGTAGATACTCACACCCACACATACGCAAGTGGTCATGCTTACAGCACATTGATCGAAAACGCCAAGTCGGCAAAGCAAAATGGTTTAGCCATGTTTTGTACTACTGATCATTCAGAATCAATGCCGGGCGCGCCACACTATTGGTTCTTCAGCAATCAGCGTGTGCTCCCTCGTTTTATTGAAGATGTCGCAATTATTCGAGGTGTTGAGTCAAACATCATGAACACACAGGGTGAAATCGACATTCATCCGAGTGTGGATAAGAACTTGGATTGGGTGATCGCGAGTTTTCATGAGCCAGTATTTCGCCCATCGGATGTCGCTACCCATACAGAAGCATTGTTGAATGTGATTAAGGGCGGTCGAATTGATGCGCTTGGTCACTTAGGCAATCCTAATTTTGATTTCGATTTCGAAGCCGTTATTCAATGTGCGGTTGAGAACAACGTGGCGATTGAGATCAACAACACCACACTCAAAGGCAATAGCCGAGTTGGCAGTGTTGACCGCTGCTATGAGATTGCAAGAATAGCGAAAGCGAAGGGTGCATTTATTACAACAGGCAGCGATGCGCATTTCTGTTTAGATGTCGGTGGCTTAGACTTAGTCGCAGCATTGTTAGATGAAGTGGGCGTAGATTCGAGTAAAGTGATTACCCATTCGCCAAAGCAGTTCCTAGCCTTTTTGGCCTTGCGCGGTCGTAATGAAATCCCAGAATATTCAGATCTTGTTTAAGAGAATGTCGGCGGGTTTGCATTTCGACACAATCAATTTTTGTGCCTGAAAGATTTTTGTATACACTAGCCGAAAATAATAAAGTCGAAGTGCCACAGTAATGACGGCTCTAACTTCAAAGACACCGCTTCACTTGGAGAAACAATGAAAACTCGCTCAATCCTTTTATCTGGCTTAATCGCTGCTTCAGTATTGTCTGGCAACGCATTTGCTAATGTAGACCTTAAGAAAAACATGCAAGAAATGAAGCTTGCGTTCAAACAAGCGGCAGAAGCTCAAAGCATTGAAGAGATGCAAAAGCCTATCGTTCGTTTAGATACGCTAGTGGCAGAGCTGAAAACGGGTGTTTACCCAGTCGAGAAAGAAGACAACTTCATGGAAGGCTTCAAAAAGATCAGTGCATCACTGGATAGCATTGAGCAGAAGCTAGACCAAGGTGACTTAGCGTCGGCACAGCAAGAACTTCGTACTATTGATGGCCTTCGTGAAGAGTACCATGAGAAGCGTAACCCAAGCATCTGGAGCAAGATCTTCGGTTAATTCGTTAATCATGAACGTTTGCTAGATAGGTAACAAAGAGCAAACCTCAAGATTCGATTTCTAAAACGCCGCCTTACATTACCCTCTTTCGAGGAAGGTGTAAGGCGGCGTTTTTATTGTCTCTTTTATCGAAAGCCTGCTGCAAAGAGATGAGTATTACTTTCTTAGTTTTAGTGTTGTAACCAGTATTTAACGAAAAAGAGTGTGCGTTAGCTTCAATTTTTTAACTTGCTGTTAATCTTTACGTTTACCTATATTCCAAGTCCCTCATAATAAGGGAAATTTATAAAGACTTGGAATAATGCGCCGAACCTCGTTCAACTTCTTCATGTTACTTGCAACAGCATTAAGCTGGGCGCTAGTGACATTAATGCCTGTTATCAATGCTCATGGTAATAGTGCGGGAGTATGGGCGTCGTTATGTACGGTCAATGGCTTTGAATTGGTTCAAATCGAAGAAGGCGAACCTAATACTCATAAAGGAAAGCCGTGTCCGTTTAGCCATTTTTCCACGTTTCACCAAGATGAACTTCCCACTACACTACTGACAACTCGACTGAGTTCTATTGTCTCCGACAGCTACGCTTTTTTGGCTCTAAGCGAACGCTACACGAGGCAAGCCCCGCGCGGCCCTCCCTTTGTTATTGCTTAAACCTAACCCATTAAAATAATTAAAAAATAAAGTATTAAGTAAAGTTAAACATGCTCAGATTACTTTCTGATTTTTCAGAAGGTATGTTTGCGTGTGTCAAAGGAAATTATAATGTTGAGAAATGAATCTCAAACCCCTGCGAAAGCACAAGCAACTTCGCAGTCTAAAAGCAGTGCAACAACCGGTTCGGAAACCAATATAAAAAGCAAAGACCGCAATAAAACCCTCTATTTCCTCACATGGCGCTGGCACTTCTATGCTGGGCTATTTGTTATCCCGTTTATGTTAATGCTGAGCATTACAGGTTTGGTGATGCTGTTTGATGATGAAATCGAATTGACTTTCCACCACGAAGCCCTAGAGATTGTTGCATCGGGCGAGCCGATTAAAGTGTCACAACAGTTAGCTGCAGTACAACTTCAATACCCACAAGGTTCGGTTACCCAGTTTGTTCCGAGCAAAGCTCCTGATCTGGCTAACCGCTTTTCGGTAGCACTTGTAGACGGCACATCGGTCTTCGCCACGGTAAATCAATATACGGGCGAAGTGGTCGGAGAGATTCCGCGTAGCGACAGCCTGTACCAACTCGCGAATGACATTCACGGCACTTTGTTGATTGGTGATTGGGGTGATTATCTAATTGAAGTCGCAATAAGCTTGTCTATTCTGTTGCTCATCAGTGGTATTTACTTATGGTTACCTAGAGATAACGCGAGCCGCGCTGGTTTTCTTAAGCTTCGATTTGGTTCAGGAACGCGTATTTTAATGCGTGATCTGCATGCGAACATTGGAGGTGTGTTATCGCTCGTTCTGTTGTTGTTTATTCTGTCTGGATTGGCATGGACAGGTTTTTGGGGCGGTAAGCTTGTTCAAGCATGGAGCACTTTCCCTGCTCAAATGTGGGACGATATTCCGCTGTCTGATAAGACGCACACATCGCTTAACCATGGCTCAGAGGAAGAACTTCCATGGAATCTAGAACAAACACCGCTGCCGTTGTCTCAAGATAAGCCTGCAGAACATGTACATCACGTGGAAGAGGCATCTGAACCTCATGATCACTCTAAGATGGGCGAAGACCACTCTCAACATGTGATGTCAGCAAGCAGTTTCGGGATTGATGATGTTATCCAAAAAGCGCACTCACTTGGTTTCACTCAATACAAGGTGAATTTCCCGCGTTCAGAAACAGGTGTTTACACGGTCACAGCCAACACTATGGGCGGTGACATCATCGATCCAACGCAGGATCGTACTACGCACCTCGACCAATACTCAGGTCGTATTCTGGGTGAGGTGACATGGCAAGATTATAACTTCATTGCCAAAACGTTAGCGGTAGGTATTTCATTGCATCAAGGTGACATCAGCATCATTAACAAGCTTCTAAATGCTTTGTTTTGTTTGGCGTTCATTGTTGTGTCCGTGACTGGCGGTGTGATGTGGTGGATACGTAGACCTTCAGGTCAAAGAAAGCTTGGCACGCCACCGAAGTTTGGCGATGCAGGGCTTTGGAAGACAGGTTTAGTGATCGTGATAGTTATTTCAGTACTGTTTCCACTGGCGGGAGCGACGATCGTGACAGCAATGCTGCTGGATTGGTTACTATTTTCACGCGTTGAGAAATTCAAGACGGCATTGAGTTAATTGATATACAAACTGACCTCCTTTTTGAGGAGGTCAGTTTCATTATTCAGATGACATGCTCTGTTTATTAAGAAGACGTTAGACTTGTACAGCTCTATATTTGATAAAGCTCTAGATTTCATAAAGCTCTAACGGAAGCCCGTCAGGATCGGCAAAAAAAGTAAATGCTTTACCTGTAAATTCATCAATTCGGATCTGTTCGACTTCGATTCTTTGTTCTTCCAAATAGCTTTTGATTTGTTGAACGTCATCAACACAAAAAGCTAAGTGTCTTAGCCCTTGAGCTTCAGGAAAGCTAGGCCTTTCTGGCGCGTTAGGGAAGCTGAATAGTTCTATTTGAGCACCATTAGGTAGCGCTAAATCAAGTTTGTACGACTGGCGAGCCTCACGATAGTTTTCGGCAATTATCTCAAGTTTCAAAATCTCAGTGTAAAAGTGTTTCGACGCGTCGTAGTTTGAACAGATTATGGCCGCGTGGTGTATTCCTTTCAGCATCAGTTTATTTCTCCTGCCAACTTGTCACCTAAGTGCTTCATGGCGTAATCAATGAATACACGCAGTCGTGCGGGCATATACTTGGTTTGAGCAAATTGCATCGCGATAGCACCATGGTAGTTACTCTTGATGGTCCAATCTTCCAACACTTGTACCACGGAGCCTTCAGCCAACGCATCTTGAATCACGAAGTCATGGAAAATACCGACGCCTAGACCTTCTTTCACACCTTTCAGTCGCATCTGCGAGTGGTTAACTGCGTAACGTCCACTGACGGGTACTGTGTGAAATTCATCATCTTTAAGAAAATCCCAAATGTGATCTTTGTCTGTCTCTGCAAGATACAAACAGTCGTGTTCAGACAGCTCGGTAGGGTGGTGAGGAATCCCCTTGGCATCTAAATAGTCAGGGCTTGCACACAACACGAGGTTTGTTTTTCCTAACTCTTTCAATACTAAGCTTTCGTCGGGCTTATCAGTCAGGCGGAAAGCAATGTCGATGCCTTGACGTAAAATATCGATGTCGCCGTCAGCCGCTCTCAATTTAAGTTGGATTTCTGGATACTGATTTAAGAATGGAACAACGAAAGGCTGCAATACCGAATTCAAGAAGGCTTCAGGCGCCGCTACCGTTATCGAGCCTGCAGGTTCGGTATGGTCGGAGGTAGACAGTTCAACGGCTTGTTGCGCTGCGTTGATCATCACCACACTCTGATCATAAACCAATTGACCCGCTTGCGTAATGATAAGGGTACGAGTGGTACGCTCAAACAGTTTCACCGATAGCGCTTTTTCCAAGCGGGTGATGAGCTTACTCAAGGCTGATGGTGTCACGCCTAACTGTTTTGCTGCAGCCGTAAAACTACCTTCGTTAACCACCAAAATGAACGAGGCGAGATCCGGAAGCAGGGCGATGAGTTTTGGGTTAATCATAAGTATCCAGTTAAGCTAGTTTCAACGATGAACTTAATGGTCATTGTGAGCGATTTACTTTGATTTGTGAATCAATTTCATTAATTGATTGACGTGATTGCTCTGATAGGTTGTTGTGTTTGAAGCTCATCTGTATAGCGGCGTTGCTGCTGCGCATTCTGAGATGAAAAATTGAGATTTGATATGAAAGCGAAATTAGACGGAAATTATAGCTAATTTGGCGTTTAAAAAAGCAGGTGAAGGGCGTTAATGTGCCCTATGTCACTGGGATGAACTATTATTAGTGCCTGTTATTCATTAATGTTTTTCCAACTAAAGGGATAATCGGAACGGGGATGTTCAACTAGAATATAGGCATAAGTTTTACAGTGTAAATGATCGTGTTGAGATCGTTTACATCCCTACATAAAGCGGCGCGCGATGCTGCTAAATTATAACTAGGAAGGAATGAGACAATGTCTTCTGCATTTTACCAACAGATTCAAACTCAAATCGAAGAAGTTAAAGAAGAAGGTCTTTACAAGTCTGAGCGCATTATTACTTCTGCACAAAAAGCAGCGGTTTCTATCTCGACTGGTGAAGAAGTACTAAACTTCTGTGCAAACAACTACTTAGGTCTTGCTAACCACCCAGCTCTTATCGAAGCAGCTAAAGATGGTATGGATCAGCACGGTTTTGGTATGGCTTCAGTACGTTTCATCTGTGGTACTCAAGATTCTCACAAAGAACTAGAGCAAAAGCTTTCTACGTTCCTAGGTAAAGAAGACACTATCCTTTACACATCTTGTTTTGATGCAAACGCTGGTTTGTTCGAAACAATTCTAGGTAAAGAAGACGCAATCATCTCTGACGCACTAAACCACGCATCTATCATCGATGGCGTTCGTCTGTGTAAAGCAATGCGTTTCCGTTACTCGAACAACAACATGGAAGAGCTAGAGCAGCAACTTATCGCTGCTAAAGAAGCTGGCGCTCGTCACACACTAATCGTAACTGACGGTGTGTTCTCAATGGACGGCGTAGTGGCTAACCTTCCTGCTATCTGTGACCTTGCAGACAAGTACGATGCACTAGTAATGGTTGATGACTCTCACGCAGTGGGCTTCATGGGCGAAAACGGAGCGGGTACTCACGAGTTCCACAACGTTGTAGACCGTATCGATATCATCACTGGTACTCTTGGTAAAGCAATGGGTGGCGCTTCAGGCGGTTACACTTCTGGTAAGAAAGAAGTGATCGACTGGCTACGTCAGCGTTCTCGTCCATACCTATTCTCTAACTCTGTTGCTCCTGCAATCGTATCTGCGTCTATCCGCGTTCTAGATCTTCTTGCGGAATCTGGCGACCTACGTACTCAACTATGGGAAAACTCTGCTCACTTCCGTACTCGCATGGAAGAAGCTGGCTTCACTATGGGCGGTGCAGACCACGCAATCATCCCAATCATGCTTGGTGATGCAAAAGTAGCGGCTGAGTTCGCTGAGCGCGCACTAGAGAAAGGCATCTACGTTGTAGGTTTCTCTTTCCCTGTAGTACCAAAAGGTCAAGCTCGTATCCGTACGCAAATGTCTGCTGCACACTCTCGTGAGCAACTAGACCGCGCAATCGATGCGTTCATTCAAGTTGGTAAAGACATGGGTATCATCTAATTTTAAAGGGATGCCACGAGCATCCTTTAATTAGATAGAGCAACACCCAGTAGAATATATAGATTTTTGATTCTCGCCTTACAGTTAGGCGAGATGAACTAGGTAACATTATGAAAATTAAAGCACTTTCTAAGCTAAAGCCTGAAGAAGGCATTTGGATGACCGAGGTTGAAAAACCTGAAATGGGTCATAATGATCTTCTTATTCGTATTAAGAAAACCGCAATTTGTGGTACTGACGTACATATCTACAACTGGGATGAGTGGTCACAAAACACAATCCCAGTACCTATGGTAGTAGGTCACGAATACGTGGGTGAAGTTGTTGGCATCGGCCAAGAAGTTCGTGGTTTTGAAATCGGCGACCGTGTATCTGGCGAAGGTCACATCACATGTGGTCACTGTCGTAACTGTCGTGGCGGCCGTACTCACCTTTGTCGTAACACAACAGGTGTTGGTGTTAACCGCACTGGTGCGTTCTCTGAGTTCCTTGTGATCCCTGCGTTCAACGCATTTAAGATCCCTGCAGAAATCTCTGACGATCTCGCTTCAATCTTTGACCCGTTTGGTAACGCAGTACACACAGCACTTTCTTTCGACCTAGTAGGTGAAGACGTGCTAATTACTGGTGCTGGTCCAATCGGTATCATGGCTGCAGCTGTTGCTAAGCACGTTGGTGCTCGTCACGTTGTAATCACTGACGTAAACGAGTACCGCCTAGATCTTGCGAAGAAAATGGGTGTGACTCGCGCAGTAAACGTGATGGAAGAGAAGCTTGAAGACGTAATGTCTGATCTTGGCATGACTGAAGGCTTCGATGTAGGCCTAGAAATGTCTGGTAACCCATCTGCGTTCAACAGCATGCTGACTAACATGAACCACGGCGGTAAGATCTCTCTACTAGGTATTCCACCATCAGATATGGCAGTAGACTGGAACCAAGTAATCTTTAAAGGCTTGGTTATCAAAGGTATCTACGGTCGTGAGATGTTCGAAACTTGGTACAAGATGGCTTCACTGATTCAATCTGGCCTAGATCTAACACCAATCATTACTCACCACTTCAAGGTTGATGACTTCCAAAAAGGCTTTGACGCTATGCGTAGCGGGCTTTCAGGAAAGGTTATCCTTGATTGGGAATAGTCTAAATTAGGCTCTCATTAGCAAAAGGCGACAGGTTAAATTGTCGCCTTTTTTACGTCTAAAACCGCTAAATAACGCTCGATTACAGTGGCTGTCGCCATTTTGTCGCCATTAATTTTCTAAAGGATTGAGGTGAACTGCCTGCATCAAATGCTCGGGAGCAAAGTGAGAATACGCCATTGTCTGCTCAATTTTTGTGTGACCTAGAATCCGCTGTAACACCAAAATATCCCCTTTATTCATCATAAAGTGCGAAGCAAATGTATGCCGTAGAACATGCGTTGCTTGCCCACTTGGAACATGATTAGGTAAAGCCCTTTTAATGTAGCGCCAGGCATCCTTATAAGTAGTGTCAAAAATCTTATGGTCGTTCACTGCGATATCTAAGATCTCATGATACAAAGCAGGTGAGATGGGCACACTTCGATTTCTCTTACCTTTTGTCTCGGTGTAAGTTAGCTTGAATTCAGCTACTTGTGAACGGGTAAGAGTGAGAGCTTCACTTATACGAGCACCGGTGGCTAAGCAAATCTTAGAGATTACAATGAGCTGTGGAATCGAGACTGTAATTACGCGGTTGAAATTCTTCAGGTTAAATAGGAACTCTTCAATTTGTGGCTTGGTTAGATATGCCAGGTTCTTCTCGCTAGTTTTGATTGTATCGATAGCTTCAATCGGGTTGGGGTATTTCCATTGATTGTACTTGATTAGTTTCTTGAACATTCCCTTTAGATAAACCAATTCCATGTTATGTGTTGTTGGTGAAATCTCAACAGATTTATTTTTGCCACGGTAAGGTATTCGTGTTGCACGATAGTCCAAGTAGTCTCGTTCTTTAAGGTGGTAGGCAATCGGGTTACCTAATCCTTCAATTGTTTTGGCTATCAGATCCCGAGCTTGCTGATTCGCACTAGTAGTTTTGGACACTGAGTTAAGTGAGTACAATCACTAATGAGGTGAACCATAACAAGCAAGAAGAAACGTATTATCCATTCTCCTGAATTTAAAGCCGAAACCCTGAAGTTGGCAGAGAAAGTGGGAGTCGCTACAGCTGCAAGACAGCTCTCGTTACATGAATCTCAGATCTATGGTTGGCGAAAAGCCACAAAGAAGAATTCTAATATTAGCCAACGAGAACAAGAATTGGCCGTTGAAGTCGCTAAGCTAAAAAGGCAGTTGGCAGAGCAAGCAGAAGAGCTAGACATCGTAAAAAAGGCCGCCACCTACTTCGCGAAAAATCTAAAGTAAATTGCTATGAATTTATGCTCGAACACCTGCTGAGTTTCAGTATTTCCCGTATGGCTAAGGTGTTCAGAGTTTCTTGAAGTGGGTTTTATTATTGGGTTGAGAACCGCCACAAGGCGATTCAACGTGAGACAGAGCGCCAAAAGCTTGATACCAAGGTAAAAGAAGCCTTTGACGTTAGCAAAGAATGAGATGGCTCAGACGTATTCAGAAAGAACTGGCAGAGAGCGGTGATAACCATAATGTTAAGACCATTGCCGCCAGTATGAAACGTCAGGATTTAGTAGCGAAAGCAGCACGCAAGTTTAAGTGTACAACGGACAGTAAGCATAAAATGCCCGTTGCTCCGAACTTGCTCACTCAAGATTTTAACGCAACGGCTCCGAATCAAAAATGGGCAGGAGACATTACTTATGTTGCCACAAGCGAAGGCTGGCTGTACTTAGCTGTCATTATTGACCTATATTCAAGGTAAGTAATTGGTTGGTCTATGGATACGAGAATGACGGCCTCACTGGTCTGTGATGCCTTATCGATGGCTTTATTCCGTCGAGGATTCCCTGAGCAGGTTATAACTCATAGCGATCGAGGTAGTCAGTACTGCTCGAAAGACTATTTCAATTGCCATTACGCTGAAAGTTGTTACCCATTCACCTCTACACTTGATTGTTTTCAATACGTTAAGTGCAAATACTACTAATCTGCCCAAGGTTTAGAGGACCTTGAACAGATTAGGTATACACAAGCTTAAATCAAACGTTGGAACGCGCGTTTTTCTTCTTTGATTTATAGGCTTTCATTGAAATTTTTAAAGCAAGCTGTTTTTGTTTAATTGAAATGAGTTGTCTCGTTACGACCTTATGGTGTAACTCTGTGATAAAGTTTTTTTCCCAAGGCGTAAGACGGTCAAACCTCAATAAAATAGTGTCATTGAGTACATTGAACAACTCGTATTGGCTTTTATCCATTCGACTGCTAAGCATTCAATTAGAGCACTTAGCTAGAGAAATGACGTTAAGGCTTTCTACTTTCTCATTTTTTCCTAAGGTTATGATTCGATAAGAGATCCCACTCTCTAATAGTGGTCTTATTTCGATGTTGTCACAAAAACTAATGGCGACTTTTTCTACTAAGCTGTCCATATTCAAAGTTTTCTTTTTTACGAAAACAAGAGTGACACTATTGCCCTCTGACTGAGCATTTACGAGTGTGATTGAGCCTAACTCTTGTGGAAGTTGGCTTGAGATAACCGTCGCTCTATAATCGGCAAGCCCATTAGATTTTATTGGGCTTATCTGACAACCGTTAAGCATGACACTGACGAAGAGAATTACAGTTGTTCGTAGCATTATACGCTCCTTCTTCCTTTCTTCTCCCTTTAGGTGCCTTAAAATATTTATGGATATAACGTGAAGACATAGAAGATAAGAGCGCACTATAATCTAAACTGAATGTGACTTTTTCCCCTACAAGTAGTGGTTTCTGTGAGGATTCAAGGACAAGATGATCACTGGTTGAAGACATGATCTTAATCCCATTCGGAGCCTTAAGCCCGCTGACACAAACATCTTGGCGGCCTAATGCTAGAATAGCTTGTGAGACCTCCCCTCTATCTTGAAGGTTTTCTTTTTCACCAAAAGCATTTAACCCCCGACTCCCCCAAGGCAAAGTCGGTTTAGTCTTGGATTCAATCACTTCAGCGGTCAAAGAAACCGCATCCGTATGTAAGCCTTTGATATTTTCGTGCTCTAAAGGCTCACAGCCTAAAAAAATTGCTTCTCCTATACGAAGGTTATTGACTCGAGTTAAGCCCGTTCTCTGAAGAGCCCAGTTAACTGAAGCAGAATTACCCCCTGAAATAATTTCTAGACTGACCCCAAATGTAGCTTCAATTCCATCGGCAAGCTCAGAAAGAATACTCATATTTTGATCATCTGGAGCGACACCATACCGACAGGCTAAATTCGTACCAATTCCTTTTATCGTGATGTTTGGTAAAGAAATAATCTCTCGGATAAAATCAATCACGCGATTTGGCATCACACCTTCTCTGAGATCGCCAAGCTCAACCATAATAATGATACCGTGACAGCAATTTTGTTGTTCCGCTGCATGTGAAAGCCTCTGAATCACTTCAACTTCAGAGTTTAAACTCATATCACTGTATTTTATTACGCTTGCCACTTGACTGAGCATGGGTGTACGTATCAGCATTTTAGGGATAGCAATGCCAATTTCAGTCATCTTTTGAAGATTTTCGATTCTTGAATCGGCTAACATTGTTGCGCCAGCATCAATAAGAACTTGTGCGATGATAGGGTGGCCGAGGAAGACTTTTGTTACAGGCGTAACGGATATATTTTTCAGTGATAGCTGAGAAATCAGGAACTGAGCGTTATGATGAACTTTCCCACAATCGATGTCTAACCTAGGGTAGTTCACCCTTTTTCGGCCAGTTTACTTGCTATTATAGGGAAGGCTGACGTTACGATGTGCAGTAGATGTTCAACAGGCTGTGACAAGACATCAGTAACCGGTAGACCAAATTCGGTAGTGTAAGTGTCTATCGCACAACGTGTTTCATCCAACGACATATCTTCATGATTCAGTGTTAGTCCAATAACATTGGTATTAGAAAACGTTTCGATAAGATTGATTTCTGAGGCAATCGAAGGCATTGGGCAATCAGGAAAATCACTACGATATAAACGTTTAGGGGCATGTTGCAGTATCACACCCGTTGGACAACTGCCACGTAAGATAAAAGCGCTGGTTGAAAACGCAGGGTGACTCAAGGCTCCTTGCCCTTCAATAATTATCAGATCCGGATTTTCTTTTTCATAGGCCTGTACAATGACAGATTCCAACTCACCGGCACAAAATTGTGAAGGGACAGCATCGAGTGCAACGCAGTATTGTGCGCCTTGCATAATACCTGTTTGACCAGTGGCAATCAGAACGACGTTAAGGCCTTTTTTAGTCAGTTCATTCGCCAATATTGTTGCTGTTGTTCGTTTTCCTAGCGCGCAATCCGTCCCCATTACAGCAATTCTCGGACATTTAACGTTGTGTATTTTCCCGCTAAACGTTTTCAGATCGCCTTTACTTTTGGGTTTGCGAGTATCGAATATTCGAACGTTATTCTTTAAACTGGCTTCTAAAAATAGAGGATCATCGGTTAGGAATTCATGTAAGCCATTTACGATGTTCATTCCTAGTGACATGGCATTTAAAATGATACTTTTATCTAAGTCAGATAAAAAGCCACTTGATGGCGCAATACCAAAAATGAAGTAATCAGGAATGCTTTCTGCGTGAATGATAGCTTCTTCAGCATTAGCAAGGATAGGTATTCCATTGGCTTTGTTATCAAGAACTTCACCAGCATCTAAGCCAGCAGACCCACTATCAATAACCGATAAAATACGATAGCTTAACGAATGTCTCACTAACCCATTAGCGGTTTTACCATCAATTTTACCGAAATTACCTTCGCAATATATAATCGCAGAAGGGATGACAGGTTTTACTTTTTGAGCAAGTGGTAACCAAGGTGCGAAATGGGGTACGTTGTTGGTATCTACATTTTCAATTCTAGAGAGTCTGAATATATTTCTTAACTTTTCGGTTGAGATGGACATAATTAAAGCCTGCAGTATGGCTTAGGAGGGCGACTAAGGAGTGCCGAGTTGCGAGTTCGGAAAAGAAAAGAAGTCCCTACTAAGCGGTAGGGATAACAACCAAGGTAACACACTCACCAGACTTTTGTTGGTTATTATTAATACGCTTTCTGAGTCTATTACTTTCAGACTTCGCCCACTTGAGCGTTGTAATTTCTCAAACTCAATTTACCGCTTGTTAATCCCTTGTATCGAGACATTGCGGTCTCAGATATTGAGCGATAGTGATAACCAGACTCTGTTTTCCACTCCGATATTGTCCCATTTTTCAGAGCCGTTACTGCTTCGTTTCTGGGATGACCATCCTCCCAATGTACTGCATTCTTTCGAGGTGGTATCAACGGAGTACAGCCTTTATTTTTCAGGGTTTCATGACAACTTTTTGTGTCATATGCTCCATAGGTAAATTCGGTATGAACCTTTCTGCGTAAAGGGTTGAGTAATGTTGGTAGCACTTCACTATAGCCAACATTTACAAGGCTGACTTCCGCACTAATCGCTTCGTGAGTATCCACATCTACAGCTAAGTGCAGCTTATGCCATGTTCTTCGTTTTTCTGCACCATGCTTTTTTACTTTCCACTCACCCTCACCAAAGACTTTGAGGCCTGTCGAATCAATGGCTATATGGTGAATAGCCCCTCTAGACCTATTGCGATATTTGACCTGAACCGTCTTCGAGCGTTTACTAATACATGTGTAGCCAGGAGAGGTCAGCGGAACATCCATTAGCTCAAAGATAGAGTTGATAAAACCTTGAAGAGCACGTAATGGCAGAGAGAATATCCCCTTAATCATCAGGGCAGTTTCAATCGCTGTATCAGAGTACTGGAACTTAACTCAGTGTCCAAAACTTCTGGCACGGATCACTATGAATCCTAACCAAGGCCATTGGAACGGCTTTGTTTCCTAAATCAG
>NZ_JBFRVD010000030.1:0-14393 GCF_041474985.1 Vibrio sp. 10N.222.49.C9
GCCGCGATGAACCTTTTTTTATCAACAACACAAATGAACCCTTATGCATAAATGAAAGATCATTAATTGAAGCAATATCACATTTTGAAATAACAAGTGTGAGCCTCATTCAACAAAAACTTTATTCTATTCAATCAGTCACGCACAGGGCAAATCACTTGAAAGAGTGAGACGCAAAGCTTCCGGCCTAAACCACTCGTTGGTATGGTAGCGGGGTTACCGATGGCAAAATGCAGTAACTACTAATAATTTAGTAATTTACGGCTTATTGACAATTTAATTGCAACATTTTGCTAATCTCTCGGACCTGCTTATTTGGTGGCGTAGTTCAAATACACCGAGATAAATAACATGGATAAACCGATACTAAAGGATTCAATGAAATTATTTGAATCCCTAGGAAAAATAAAATCACGCTCGATGTTTGGTGGCTTCGGTCTTTTTGCTGATGACACTATGTTTGCTCTGGTTGTAAATGACCAGCTGCACATACGAGCAGACAAATGCACAACGAAACAGTTCGAACAACAAGGGTTTCAACCGTACGTCTACAAAAAACGTGGTTTCCCTGTCGTTACTAAATATTTCGCTTTACCTGAAGGCCTGTGGCAAGACCAAGAGAAAATCTTGCAGCTTGCAACGACGTCTCTGGGTTTTGCTAAAGAAGAAAAAGCTGAGCAGTCTTCTGCTAAGCCGACCCGACTCAAAGATCTGCCTAATCTTCGACTCGCTACCGAGCGTATGTTGAAAAAGGCAGGGATCGATTCTGTCGAACGTTTATATGAATCTGGCTCTGTAAACGCATTTAACGCCATCAAAGAATCGCATGCGTCTTCCGTCAGTATTGAACTACTTTGGGCGCTAGAAGGCGCGATCAATGGTACACATTGGTCTGTTATACCGCAGCAACGTCGCGAAGAGCTTATCAATCGCGTCAATTAACATTGTCAGTGCAATCTATATACATAACTAAGCCGCATTTACTGCGGCTTAGTTATGTCGACAAAACTAGTCTTATGTTTAGCTGAACCACTGAGTTCAAAAAGATGGACGGTAATAGTATTTGTAATCCACTTTAACCATCGGAATGAAGTTAATTTCTCCAGAGGAATCCATTATTTCTTTTACTTTGATGGTACCGTTTTTGATTTCAAACGAGCGTACATCTACTTTTTCAGAGGCTTGCGGTAAGATTTTGCTCAATTCATATGAGCGCTTACTGTTTATATCCATCCAGATTTTTTTTCCAGATTCGTAAGCCTGTGATTGGCTCGCCACTACATCGCCTTTAAATACTTTAGACTCAACAGCCGCACGGTGATAGACGCCCGATCCCATGGCTTGGAAAGAGAATAGGCCCGTTGTAGCAATAACCGTAATCATTGATAATAATTTCATAGCTAGCTCCTTAGTTGTCTGCCTGAATAATTATCTAAAACAATCTTCATGCCACGATTGTTACGTATATAGAACGAGCCAAGACCAAAACTCTTTCAAATTTTTGTTACTTTTTACGTGGTACAAATTATCGCTAATAAAATAATGCATACAAAACAAGTCCCTAGCAGAGAGTCACAACCTTCTAATCAACGAATCTTTTTCCACCTCTATTCCGCCAATACTTGTCGCTAACATAAGACTAAGCAATTAGGCTAGCTTTTTGCCCCCGATCCATCGTCTAGAACAAATAGTTTTTTATTAACTGGTGAAAGTTAATCTATGCTTTGCCTGTCTATCTATACTATCGGTATGCATTGAAAATTTAGAGGAAGTATCAATGAGTAAGAAAATGATATTGGGTATTGTGTTGGTCGTAACCATCGTCTTGTTAGGCATCAATTTCGGCCAGTACTTAACGCTTGAAAATGCTAAGGCCCAACAAGCTGTGTTAAATGACTACATTGACAGCAACTTTATTGCGGCTGCCGCTATCTATTTTGTCGCGTATGTCATGATTACGGCTTTCTCCATTCCTGGTGCCGCTGTTGTAACCTTATTAGGGGCCGCGCTATTTGGCTTCTGGAACAGCTTGCTACTGGTATCTTTCGCAAGTGCGATCGGTGCGACCTTAGCTTTCTTAAGTAGCCGTTACCTGTTGCGTGACTGGATTCAAACCAAGTTTGGTGACAAATTGGCGACGATTAACAAGGGGGTTGAAAAAGACGGCGCATTTTACCTGTTTTCTCTGCGTCTGATTCCTGTATTCCCATTTTTCCTTATCAACCTATTGATGGGTCTAACACCGATGTCAGTGAGTCGTTACTACATTACGAGTCAAATCGGGATGTTACCGGGGACGGCGGTTTTCTTGAATGCTGGTACTCAGCTCGCAGAAATTGATTCACTTTCGGGCATCGTCTCCCCTTCAGTACTATTGTCATTTGCATTATTGGGGATATTCCCAATAGTGGCTAAATGGTTGATGGGTAAGTTTCGCTCAGCACCCGTAGCTGAATAATGTATATAGCAGAATAGTTTATAATATCTAAACAACACAGATAGCCGAATAAGGTTCTATTTCAATGAAAATCTTCAGTGCATCGAATCCGACAGAAGCTCATATCATCTGTGGGTTGTTAGAAAGCGAGAATATTGCCTGTGAAGTCCGTGGTGAGGGGTTGTTCGGATTAAAGGGGGAAATCCCATTCACTGAAGAAACTGACCCTTACGTATGGTTATATGAGCCAGAATTGGCCAGTAAAGCTCGCATGCTCGTCAATGACTACCAAAAGCAGCAAGATTCGATCATCTATGAAGAGTGGCGTTGTGGTGAGTGTCATGAAGTCAACGAAGCGCAATTCGGCTCTTGCTGGCAGTGCGGTGCTGCCTCACCTGAATAGCAGGGTTTCAGTGACCTGATAGAACGATTCGGTCAGATACCTCCTCCAATTAAAAACGGGAAGCTAAAGTTAGCTTCCCGTTTTTATTTCAATTCGATTAACTCATCATGTTTGATTTCACGCCTAGAAAATCACTGAATTTGTTTTTGAATAAACGCAATCGAACGCTGATTAAACTCTTCAGGGTTTTCCACGTTACACACGTGTCCACAATTCGGGATTTCTACTAGCTCACTCGATTCATGCGCTGCAACCATTTCTTTTACAGGCTTAATAAACATGTAGTCACGTTCACCCATCAAATAAAGAGTCGGTATTGGTAGCTCTCTATCTTTAAAATATTTCATCAAGGGGTTTACATCAGCCGTTAAGATAAACCAGCGTTTAAATTCTTTCTGGCACAGTTTTTTGGCTTCGCGGATAAAAAGGTGACGAGACTCTTTTTGGCTTTTTTGTGGCATCACAACATAAGCAAAAAGGCTGTATAACCACATGTAAGGAATGATGTGCTTGCTGAGGTTACCCAACTTGATTAACACTTGAGAGCGAGTGTTTAGCTTGGTGACAGCGCCACCCAGTACCATTGAACGTACACGGCCAGCCGCCAGTTCGGCAACGTTACGCACAATAATCGTGCCCAAAGACATGCCAACGAAATGTGCAGAACGGATCTTAAGATGGTCTAACACTTTAAGAATATCAAGCGTCACCGATTTGAACGTATAACGATTCGAAATCAGCCCTTTAAGTATATTGTCTGATTTACCGTGCCCTCTCAGATCAATGAGAAGTAAGTTGAAATGCTGTTTATACGCTTTGATCTGCTTGAACCAGATGGAGGAACTGCCTCCTGCGCCATGCACAAATACAACCCACTCATCGCTCGTAGGGTGAGTAAATGTTTTATGAAATAGTAAACTCTCAGACATACCTATCGCTTTAATTATTGGAATGGAGCTATGCCTCATCACGAGGCGATGACTAAGGATACCACGCTATTAAGAACTTTAAGTGATAATAGTGTCAAACCTATCATTAGTCATGTGAATACCTACCTCACCTTTTCTACCTGACAAAAATGAGTTTGCAAGCTTTGTCTTCGTAAACGTGATGTGCTCTGACCAGGAAACAAAAAGGCACTCAACAATTAGAGCGCCTTCATTTATTACGAGCTGTTGTTGCCCGCCCGCTAATTTTAAAGCTAAGTCAACAAGTTAAAATGCTGAATGATACATAGCTAGGTATTCTTTAGCCGCATCTTCCCAACTAAAATCTTGCTGCATCGCATAAAGCTGAGCACGCTTAATTTCAGATGGGTTTTGTGCATAAAGCAGTAATGAACGATGTAACACAGCCAATAACGCCTGCGGTGTTGGCTCTTCAAAAGCAAACCCAGTCGCGACTTCAGGATCTTCATCGTAATCATTCACGCTGTCTTTTAAACCTCCCACAGAACGAACAATCGGCAAAGTACCGTAAGCCATGCTGTAGATTTGGTTTAAGCCACACGGTTCAAATTCCGAAGGCATCAAGAAGAAATCAGAGCCTGCTTCAACCAGGTGCGCAAGTTCATTATTGTACGCTTCTACGAACGAGAACTTATCTGAGTGAAGCGCTGATAGCTCTTTCAATTGACTCGCCAAAACCGGATCGCCAGTACCGACAATCACGATCTGAAGATCATTTTTCAAAAACTGTTCGATGATAGGCAGTAAGTAATGAACACCTTTTTGATTCGTCAAGCGACAAACCATGCCATAAACCGCGCAATCGGCAACGGGTAAACCTACATCTTGTTGCAGTTTTTGCTTACAAGCTGATTTTCCGCGAGCCATGCTGTGCTTGGTCGCTTTGTATTTACGAGGAAGGAAAGCATCAGTTTCCGGATTCCAAGCCCCATAATCACACCCATTCAAAATGCCGAACAGATCAGCAGATCTGTGTTGGAATTCTGCAGCCATACCGTGGCTACCTAATTCCGTTTTCAACTCTTCTGCATAGGTAGGACTTACTGCGTTCACTTTATCCGCACACATCACTCCAGCTCTTAGCATAGTGACATGAGTGTCACTCACTGAAGCTTCAGGCGCATGGTAACTGTGCATCTCTGGCAGGAATTGAAGTTCATCGTAGGCGAACACACCTTTGAAAACCGCATTGTGAATCGAAATAACACTGCGCGTATTTTCAAAGAAATCGTGTTGTTGATAACGCGATTTAAGCAAGAAAGGAACGAAACCAGTATGCCAGTCATTTGCATGAATGATATCCGGTTGGAAACCAAGCTTAGGAAGCATATCAAGACAGGCTGCACTAAAGAACGAGAAGCGCTCTCCGTTATCAGCATAAGCTTGATTGTTTTCTGCGTACATTTCCGGGCGGTCGAAATACTTGGCACATTCAATACCAAAAACTGGAACGCCTTCTACGCTCAGTTTTTTAACTTGATAAGCCGTATGAGGCCAATGATCGAGTTCAGTCGATAAAATAACTTCTGCTGAATCAATGTTTGGAATGTTTCTATATGCGGGGATAGTCACTCGAACGTCCTGTTCGAGTGTTTGCAACGCTTTCGGCAGTGCCTTGGCTACATCAGCCAAGCCACCACTTTTAATCAAGCCTTCAACTTCAGACGCTACAAAAAGTACCGAGAGAGTCTTAGTAACCAACTCGTGCTCCTTTAGAAATCACTACGACACCATCGTCAGATACGTGGTAATGCTTTTTGTCTTCTGTCAGATTTACACCAATCTGTGTACCCGGTGCGATATCTGCGTCTTTATCAATGATAACGCGGCGCAAGATACAACCCTCACCCACTTTTACATCACCGAGTAAGATGCTTTCGCTAATATCACACGCTGATGCGATATTGCTGCGGAAGCCCAGTACACTCTTTTCAATACGCGAACCACGTACATAACTACCGCTACACACAAGGCTATCAATGATCTGAATTCGACCATTTGCCGAATCAGTAAACGTAGCTGGTGGTAGTGGCGGGTAATAAGTGTGTAGAGGCCATTTACGGTTGTATAGCGAGAATGGCGCATCTTTCTTAAGAAGGTCCATGTGCGCTTGCCAGTACGCGTCAATCGTACCTACATCGCGCCAGTAAACTTCTTCTTTCTCACCAGTAATACGGTTGGTGCTGAAATCATAAACAAACACATCACCACGTGGGAACATGTTTGGAATAATGTCTTTGCCGAAATCGTGTGTCGAACCTTCTCTATCAGCATCTTCCGTTAGTTCGGCAAAAAGCTCTTTCGCTTCGAACACGTAGTTGCCCATTGAAACGAGCGCTGATTCTGGATCGCCCGGGATCGACTTCGGATTTGCAGGTTTCTCTTCAAAGCCAATCATACGGCCGTCAGCATCAACCTCAATAACACCGAATTCTGATGCTTCAGCAAGCGGCATGCGCAATGCTGATACTGTTAGAGCCGCTTTCTTCTCTTTATGGAAATCAAGCATCTGTTTGATGTCCATCTTATAGATATGGTCTGAACCAAAAATACATACTTGATCAGGTTCTTCCAACTCCATAAAGCCCATGTTTTGGTAGATAGCATCTGCTGTGCCTTCATACCAACGCTTTCCTTTACGCATTTGCGCAGGAATTGGGTCGATAAAACGGTCTGTTATGCCACTGATATTCCAGCCTTTTTTCATATGGTGGAACAGTGACTGTGACTTAAATTGTGTTAATACGTAGATCTTCATTAGATCAGCATTAACGAAGTTGTTCAAAGCGAAATCAATTAAGCGGTAACTACCACCGAAAGGAACCGAGGGTTTGCTGCGAGATTCAGTTAAAGGTCTTAAGCGAGAGCCTTCACCACCAGCAAGAATCATTCCCAATACACCAGCCATTTTATTCTCCATATATCTATAGCTTGTCGATGTTAGTACTCGTAGAGGTATCTTCCTCTGGGGGATGAGCACCAACACTTATTTCGGTATTTAGCGAATATCCATTCACATACAGTGACAATATCCCAAGCCAAACGTTGTTATGTGTGCACTATTCTTTGCACTTGGTTTTATATACGTTATCGACTTTTCGGCCGAATTCAATTTTTAATACGCCATTCTGTGGTACGTAAGCTGATTGCTTTCCTAAGACTTAAAGCAGCTCACACTACACCGTCCAGACGAAACATTACATTAACACCCGACACACATCAGGTATACAACTAAACGCTGATCTGTGAGTTACAATATTTTAATTAAGTTACATTCTCGTTAAAGTTGCATAAGAAAATCTGATTAATTGGCATTATTTATTTTGCGATGTGAATTTAATAAATTCTCGCAGACGAAACACCAGGTCAACAAGTTGCATATTTAGTCATATTGAGATCAAAAAAAAGCAGCCATTAGGCTGCTTTTTCATCAATAACGTTCAGTTATTTCTCTTTAGGCTTTTTACGCTTATCCGTAACTTCCCACTTACCGTCGATGTACAACGCAGTCCAACCGGACGGTTTTCCATCTACTTCAGTACGCACGTAGTTTTCTTTGGTCTTACGACTAAAACGAACCACTGTCGGCTTACCATCAGGGTCAGCAACTGGCGCTGATGCTAGGTATTGGAACTTAGGTGAGATACGGTCTTTAAAACGAACCAGCTCTTCCACTAATGGTGCACGTGTTTCACGTGATTTAGGGAAGTTGCTCGCAGCCATAAATAGACCAGAAGCACCATCACGAAGAACAAAGTACGCGTCTGAATTTTCACACGGAAGTTCAGGGAAATGCACCGGGTCTTCTTTTGGTGGCGCAACTTCGCCATTTTTCAGAATCTTACGAGTGTTCTTACAATCTTCACTCGTACAGTCCATGTATTTACCAAAACGACCGTTCTTCAGAACCATGTCAGAACCACACTTGTCACACTCAACAAGTGGACCATCGTAGCCTTTCACTTTAAATTCGCCGTGCTCAACCACATAACCTTCACAGTTCGGGTTGTTACCACATACGTGCATCTTACGCTTATCATCGATTAGATAGGCATCCATTGCCGTTTCACAAATAGGACAACGCTTTTTAGCTCGAAGTGCTGCTGTTTCAACGTCTTCTTCAAGCACGTTGATAATGCCTTCTTCATCACCAAGGTTGATTGTTGTCTTACAACGCTCTTTTGGTGGAAGTGCATAGCCAGAACAACCAAGGAATACGCCTGTCGAAGCAGTACGAATACCCATTTTACGGCTACAAGTCGGACACTCAATATCGGTTTCCACGATATGATTTGGCTTCATGCCACCAGCGTCTTCGTCTAAGTCTGCTTTTTCCAAATCGCCAGTAAAGTCTTCGAAGAAGTTATCTAGCACGCCTTTCCAGCTTGCTTCGCCTTCTGCGATTTGGTCCAACTTCTGCTCCATACGAGCAGTGAAGTCGTAGTTCATTAGGTCATTGAAGCTGCCATCTAGACGGTCAGTAACAATTTCACCCATCTTCTCAGCATAGAAACGACGCTGTTCAACTTTTACATAACCGCGATCTTGAATCGTTGAGATGATTGATGCGTATGTTGAAGGACGACCAATACCACGCTTCTCAAGCTCTTTAACTAGCGCCGCTTCAGTGAAACGAGCCGGTGGCTTAGTGAAGTGCTGTTTAGGGTCTAGCGCAATCAGATCAAGCTTATCGCCGATCTGTACTGCTGGAAGGATCGTATCTTCGTTCTTGCCCATTGGACGCTGAACACGAGTCCAACCATCAAATTTAAGGATACGACCTTTCGCTTTCAACGTGTACTCATCTGCTTTAACGCTTACTGTCGTTGAATCGTATTGAGCTGGCGTCATTTGACACGCTACGAATTGATTCCAAATTAGCGAGTAAAGCTTGTGTGCGTCTGCGTCTACGCCGTTTAGATCTTCCGACTTAACATCTACACTTGAAGGACGAATCGCTTCGTGGGCCTCTTGAGCGCCCTCTTTGCTGCCGTATGCAAGAGCTTTAGGTGGAAGGTATTGCGCGCCGTACTCAGAACCAATGTATTCACGAGCGGCTTCTACAGCTTCTGAACTCAAGTTGGTTGAATCAGTACGCATATAAGTGATGTAACCCGCTTCATACAGGCGTTGAGCCAGCATCATGGTTTTCTTTACGCCATAACCAAGACGCGTACTCGCCGCTTGTTGCAGCGTCGACGTGATGTAAGGTGCAGACGGCTTACTCTTTGTTGGGCGGTCTTCACGTTTACATACTTCGTATTGCGCTTTTTCTAAAACGCTAACAGCAGCTTGTGTTTGCGCTTCATTTTCAGGTTTAAACGCAACACCGTCTTTCTGTGCAACTTGCAGTCTAAAGTCGGTTTTCTCTGCTGTTTTAGTATCAGCATGCACATCCCAGAACTCTTCAGGGATAAAGGCGTTGATCTCGCGCTCACGCTCTACCAGTAGTTTTACCGCTACTGATTGAACACGGCCAGCGGACAGGCCTCGTGCTACTTTTTTCCAAAGCAGAGGTGACACCATAAAGCCAACAACACGGTCCATAAAACGTCGTGCTTGTTGTGCGTTTACGCCATCAATATTTAGCTCACCTGGAGTTTCGAAAGCTTGTTGAATAGCATTCTTGGTGATTTCGTTAAAAACCACTCGCTTGTATCGCGTTTCATCGCCACCGATGATCTCACGAAGGTGCCATGCGATAGCTTCTCCTTCGCGGTCCAAATCGGTTGCGAGATAAACATGGTCTGCGTTCTCAGCCAGTTTTTGCAATTCAGCGACGACTTTCTCTTTACCAGGTAGGATTTGGTAGTTCGCTTCCCACTCTTTATACGGGTTGATACCCATCTTTTTGATAAGAGCTTTGCGATCTTTTTCTTTCTTGATACGAGCTTTGTCTTCTGGGCTCATACCCTTGGTTGAAACTGCAGCAGCCTTTTGACCAGTACTTTGACCTGCCGTTGGTAAATCACGTACGTGACCTACACTCGACTTAACGACAAAGTCTTTGCCAAGATATTTATTGATAGTTTTAGCCTTGGCTGGCGACTCCACTATAACGAGCGATTTACCCATATTGACTCTAACGTCCTTAATCACGATGCTTCAGCACCAACAATTTAGCTTGTGGGCTTTTACGCATGATATTCTAAATTCATTGCTTCTTTTTTTACTATTGTGCGAGATTACTAGAAGATCAACCGCTTTTTTCAAAATTGGATCTGATCGCTCGACAATTCGACGACTCATAGATAAAAGGGTCACAATATAAAGAAGCTATAAAGTACTCACTAAGAATACTTGCAAGAGCCTATTCATCAGGCATTACGTCTAAACGGGCTCATACTAAGCTTGTCCGCGAATCTAACGCGAGCCCCATTCAATTATTTTTGCCGTAAATCACAAAATAAATTGTGGATGTTTGAAAAGACTCTCTTAATCGGTTGTGAAATCATTGAATTTCTAGTTCGACACCATAAACTCAACGTTATATTCAGTTATCAGAGATAAACTCATGACAAAGAAAGTAATAGCAGAATTTGATTTACTGCTTATCGCAAACCAAATTATCCAATCACATGATGACTACATTGAAGGCATGCGCGCAAACAGCGTAGTAGAAAAAGACGATGTACTCGTCTTCAAAGGTGAATACTTCTTAGACAGCAATGGAATGCCGACAGAGAATACAACCGCGGTATTTAACATGTTTAAATACTTAGCGCACCACCTTTCGAAAGAATTTACAATTCAGCAATAATTAAAAAGCTTGCCACTTAGGCAAGCTTTTTTGTTCCTAAACCTTTACATACTAAGCATTTTTATAGACTTAGCATTTTCAGCTTGTCGAAATAATCAGGGAATGTCTTTGACGTACAACCTGGATCATTAATCGTCACAGGCGTATCGCTCAAAGCAACCAGCGAGAAACACATCGCCATACGGTGATCATCGTAAGTATCAATCGCCGCATGAGTCAGTTCAGCCACAGGGTTAACAATAATGTAATCTTCACCCTCTTCCACTTCAGCGCCGACTTTGCGTAGCTCTGTTGCCATTGCAGCCAAGCGGTCTGTCTCTTTCACACGCCAGTTGTAGACATTACGGATTGCCGTTGTGCCTTTCGCAAACAATGCGGTTGTCGCGATAGTCATCGCAGCATCTGGGATATGGTTATAGTCCATATCAATGCCTTTCAGCTCGCCACAACGAGAAATAACGTAGTCGTCACCCCATTCGATTTCCGCACCCATTTTCTCAAGCGCATCAGCGAATTGGATATCACCTTGGATACTGTTTTTACCAATACCAGTGACCTTAATCTCACCACCTTTGATAGCAGCGGCTGCAAGGAAATATGACGCAGATGATGCATCACCTTCAACCAAGAAATCACCCGGTGCCGAGTAAGATTGCCCGGTAGGAATCACAAACTCTTGGTAATCATTATTGATCACGTCCACACCAAATTGCTTCATGATGTGCAGCGTAATATCGATGTAAGGTTTAGAAACCAATTCACCGTCAATTTTAATGGTCACTTCACCTTCAGCTAAAGGCGCAGCCATCAAAAATGCCGTCAAAAATTGACTAGAGATCGAACCGTCGATAGAAACCGTACCGCTCTTCAAACCGGTACCTGTGATCTTCAATGGCGGGTAGTTTTCGTTCTCTAAATATTCAACGTCGGCACCGGCTTCTCGTAGTGCTGTTACTAAGTGGCCAATTGGGCGCTCTTTCATGCGAGGCTCACCAGTAAGAACGTATTCACCGCGACCTAAACATAGTGCAGCCGCCAACGGACGCATCGCCGTACCCGCGTTACCTAAGAAAAGCTCTAGGGCTTTGTCACTTGAGAATGCACCACCAACACCTGTCACTTCACAAACGGTTTTGTCTGCAGACAACTGATAATCAACACCTAACTGAGTCAATGCATTCAACATATGACGAATATCATCACTGTCTAGCAAGTTTGTTAGGCGAGTGGTTCCCGTAGAAAGTGCAGCCAAAAGAAGTGCACGGTTGGAAACGCTTTTTGAACCAGGTAGGTTAACTTCCCCGTTCACTTTTTGAATTGGTTGTAACGTAAGGCTTTCCATTAAATCTTATAGTCCTTGTACCACCCGAAGTCACTGGTGCGTATTTATTTTCGGGTGATGAATAATTCTTCGTACTTGCAGACTAACGAACTTTTCCAACGAACTCCAGAGCTAATCCGGCCCAGACCGGTGATTAATTAGCCAATCAATCGTATTTATATACTAGTACACGAGATCAACTCGAACACCATCTGAAAAATAGAGAATTCGTACATCATCGCCTCGGTTGAACAGCATCGAGTTATCGACATCTTGGATAATGTTGACCAACTTGTCGTCTTTGGTTTTGACCAATAACTCGACCAGTTTGTACTCTACTTTATATTGTGTGTTACCTCGGTTACGAGCAATACCCGCACCTGCTACTGCACCTACAGCTGTCGCCACTTCTTTACCAGTGCCGCCGCCAAACTGGTTACCAATCAAGCCACCAATCGCCGCACCTAACAAGGTTTCCCAACCATTCGCTTTCGACTCAACGATCTCTTGCTGAGTGATGTATCTGACCGTATCAATCTCACCATAAACCACCTCGTTTACTGGTCGAGCTTGGTTTCTGTTGTAAGCTGCATTTGCCAACATGGGCAAAACAAGTAAAATCCAAAGCAACTTCTTCATGGTAAAACTCCTAAAGACCTCTTGGTCAGTGATTAATCTGTAATGCGGTACTTATGACTATATACCTAACCGAACTTGATACTACTAGTATAGAGTTTCCTTCGCCTTTCGACGCGCTTGATGACCCCAACGGTCTGCTCGCCTTCGGTGGTGATTTATCACCAATGCGAATTTTAAACGCTTATAGCCAAGGTATATTTCCATGGTATGGCCCAGGTGAGCCTATACTTTGGTGGAGCCCTGCACCGCGAGCGGTATTTAATCCTAAGACATTCGAACCGTCAAAAAGTCTTAAAAAGTTTCAAAGAAAGCACAATTACCGAGTCAGCATCAACCAAGCGACGGACAGAGTAATTGGTTATTGCTCTTCACTAAGACCCGAAGAAGAAACCTGGCTAAACAGCGACATGCAGTCAGCCTACCGCAAACTCGCTTCATTAGGTTTCTGCCACTCGGTTGAGGTTTGGCAAGATGATGAACTGATCGGTGGACTTTACGGCTTACAAAGAGGCCAAGTCTTTTGCGGTGAATCGATGTTCAGCCTAAAGACCAATGCCTCTAAAATTGCGCTGTGGTACTTTTGTAAACACTTTACCCGATTCGGCGGACAACTGATTGATTGCCAAGTCATGAACCCTCACTTGGAATCCTTGGGCGCTATCGAGGTTGATAGGGATGAATTCCTAGGCTCTCTGCAATTACTCAAAGAGTTCTCCGTTGACGATGCATGCTTTAAAACCCAATGGCTAAAGGAAATGCCTTAATGAATCCAGATTTACAACAAATCAGAATTGGATTAACAGACAATCACGCTTGCAGCTACTTACCTCACTTCGAAGAGAGAGTGGCGGTCACGCTTGACGAACACATGCACACCTCAGATAACTATGAAGTTCTGCTTGCGAATGGATTTCGCCGCAGTGGTTCAACCATTTATAAGCCACATTGCGATAATTGCTCAGCATGCCAAGCGATTCGGCTTTCAATTCCTGAGGTTAAGCTTTCCAAAAGCCAACGACGGATCCTTAACAAAGGAAAATCACTACGTTGGGAACTGAAAGATGAGATGGATGACAACTGGTTTGACTTATACAGTCGCTATATCACCGCTCGTCACCGTTCGGGAACCATGTACCCACCCAAGAAAGAAGAGTTTCTACAATTCTCTAAAAATGAGTGGCTTACTACAAAGTTCATGCACATCTATGATGAGAACAAGTTGGTTGGTATCGCCGTAACCGACATCATGGCTCACTGTACGAGCGCGTTTTATACCTTCTTCGATCCTGATATAGACATTTCGATGGGAACACTTGGCGTTCTATTTCAGATCCAACATGCCCAGAAAGAACAAAAACAATGGTTATATTTGGGTTATCAAATCGATGAATGCCCTGCGATGAACTATAAAGTACGATTTCAACGTCATCAAAGGCTAGTAAATCAGCGGTGGCAAGGGTAGAATACGCGACAACTTTACATATTTTGATTTTAACGGCACAATCAAGCCGTTGAAAACCGCCAAATTTCGAAAGAGGATTAGATGGCTAAAGAAGACGTAATCGAGATGCAAGGCACTGTCCTTGATACTCTACCAAACACAATGTTCCGTGTTGAGCTTGAAAACGGTCACGTAGTGACAGCACACATCTCTGGTAAAATGCGTAAGAACTACATCCGTATTCTTACTGGTGATAAAGTAACTGTTGAGATGACTCCATACGACCTTTCTAAAGGCCGCATCGTCTTCCGTGCTCGTTAATTTTTAATTAGCGAATACAATAAGAAGCGGAGCTTAAGGCTCCGTTTTTTATTGCCTGAGCTTTTTACTACACAAGCACATCAATCTCGCATCTCGCATCTCG